>JAZRTH010000049.1:0-36220 GCA_045651945.1 Thermoguttaceae bacterium | reverse complement strand
CGCACCACGAAAACGAAATCGCCCAGTCGGAAGCGCGCAGCGGCAAACCGTACGTCAAATACTGGATGCACAACGGTCTGATGCAGGCGTCGGACGAAATCGGAAAAGTCGGCGGACGCAAGACCAAGGCGGCAGACGCTCCGGAAGCCAAAGAAGGCGACATCGCCTCGCAGGAAGCCGGTAAAATCAGCAAGTCCAAAGGCTCTGTTCCGTTCCGCGACATGCTCAAGACGTTTGCCGGCGAAACGATTCGTTTCTTCCTGCTGTCAACTCATTATAGACGTCCGATTGACTATTCCGTCAGACGCATCGAAGAAGTCCAAACCGGCTTGGAAGCGTTCTATCGATTCTTCAAACGCTTTGACCGCGTTACGGGAACGAAATTCTATCAGACGGAATTCGCCAAAACCCGCGACGCCGGCGAGTTCGATCCGGGTCAGTCGGAACTGTTGCAAGCGGTCGCGCAAAGCCGAAAGACGTTCCTCGACGCCATGGACGACGACTTCAACACCGGCGCGGGAATCGCCGAGCTGTTCGACCTGCTCAAGAAGCTCAACAAGTTCATCGACGACCAGAAACTGGAAACCGCTCCAACGCCGGAAGCCGTCGCGCAGCTCGTTCAGGGCGTCAAGACGTTCCGCGAACTGGCGGGGGCTTTGGGTCTGTTCCTCGAACCGCCCAAGAAAGCCGGTCAGGACGACAGCGCCGAAGACAACTCGCTCGTTGACGGCTTGATGAACCTGATTATTCGGATTCGCGCCAACGCCCGACAGAACAAAGACTGGGCGACAAGCGACCTGATTCGCGACGCGCTGAAAGAACTGGGCGTCAAACTGGAAGACCGCCCGGACAAAACGACAACCTGGGAAAAAGCGTAGTCCCGCTAAGAAGCAACGTCTAAAAAACAAGCGTCAGCGTTTTGATATGCGCTGACGCCTGGCATGAATAACGACTATCGTTGACGGTTTGAGTAATCAAGCCGTCAACGCGTTTTTTATGGACTGCTTATTGTTGAATATTGTCGAAGTTTACAACAAAGCGGAAGCCAATATACTTGTCTTTTTCGTCTTTATTTTTTTTGTCTCTTGCGGTAGCTCGACAATCGTCCTGACTTGAGTTGCAGCTTCCGCCTCGGACAACTTTCAATGAAGTTTTTTCATTTCCTTTGGGATCATTTTGAGTGGTTTTTTGGTATGGAGCGTAACCGTCATAGCACCATTCTGCAACGTTGCCCTGCATGCCAAAAACGCCTAACGAGTTGGCGCTTTTATCCGTAACGCCAATTGTGGGAGGCGCGCCAAGTAATTTATTTGTATTGTAATGGATGGCTTTTGATGAAAGCGGTCCCCCTTTTCGACAAGCGAATTCCCATTGCGCCTCAGTGGGAAGCGAAACCGTCGTTGTCAATTTGATTTTATCATCCTTATAGTAATCCCGGAATCTGTCGTAGAATTGTTTACAGAATTCATTACAATCTTCCCATGAAACATTCTGAACAGGAAGCTTTTCGGGGTTGGTTTCTTTTGAAAAAAGAAAACTCGGATTACTTGACATGATTATATCCCATTGTTTCCGGGAAACTTCCTGATTCAAAATCCAATATCCTCTGGATAACTTGACGGGATGTCGAAAAGCGTCGCTGTTCTTTTTATTGTCATTCGATAAGGGACCCATAAAAAAATCATCCTTATCATTCGCGATATAGACAAATTTAAACTCAACCCCGTCGATTTCAACGGATATTACATCTCCCATTTTGCGACATTCTGTATTAAACGGATTTAACGCTCTGAGACATTCGATTCTTCGGTCTTTATATTCCTTCTTGTCAGGAAAACTCTGCAGCGCCTGTTGAATCCAATACAAAGATTCGTTGTAAACGCCTTTATCAAACGCAGCGTTAGAATTTTTAATCGGCGACGGTCCGGCAGTAAAGATAACTTTGAAATCCGGCATTTCAGTTAATCCATGTTTTTTCCAGACAAATTCGCCATTAGCAGAACCCTCAGGCTCAATATCGATATATTCAGCTCCTGGTACAGTTTTCCAATCGTCTTTGTCTCGATATTGCAGCTCAATAAATCCGCCGTCGACAGGAGGTTTGCCTGTTCCAGTCCACTTGAATGTTAAATCGACATTGTCAATGGATTTGGTCGGGTCTGGCGAGTCAAGCGTAATTTTAAAGTTATCTTTGGTGGGCTGTGACGCCGGTTTGTCATAATTAAATTTAACCTGAATATTATAAAATTTCAGCCCATTGTTTCCTTCGCCGACAACTCGGATTGTATTAAAACGGGGCGGTTCAATAATTGTGTAGGTTTTGTAACACAGATTCTCTATTTTCTTGGGCGGTTTAACCACAGCTTTTTCTTCTGGAGGATTGACGTTGTTCCAGCGAATGAAACAAGGATTCCCCTCGTTTTCATCGAGATATTTAATTGTAACGTCAACGTTATATGCCGTTGCAGGAAGCGTGAAGCCAAATTCTATAAAATCGCCTCGAGACAGTTTAAGAACAGAGTCGTCATTCTCCAATTTTTCAAACGTTCCTCCGTCCCGTGTACACGTCATAGTAGCGCTTTTCAGTTCTCCTGACGATGCCGATGCGCTCATGTAACCTAACAATTTGCCAGACGCTTCATCTGGGGATTGTTGGGCAAAAGCGCTACCGGCTCCCAACAGCGCGATGAGTAAAATGGTTGGTAAAAATCGATTCATCATGATATTGTTTAATAGTGCAAATGCTTAAACTATTACGACAAAGGAACGAAATCAGTCAAGGTAACAAATCTCATACAAAATTACTGTGGGATCAAGATCAAAGAATTCGGCAACGTCTTTAAGCAGCCTGATAAAATTATCTCGAATGACAGTTACGGCCTCTTTCATGTCTTTGAGGGTTTCCATTTTTTTGTTAAAAATCTCCTGCAAAGCAGGGGGAAGTTTTCCGTCTGACATGTCCTTGACGAATCTTATAAGCTTTTCTTTGTATTCTTCAAAGATTTCAATGCACAATTGAATGTCGTCCTTAACAATGTCAATCAATTCTGAAATGTAAGGGATAAACAGGTCGTCAATGAAATACTGCGTCAAATTGCCGGCTACCGGGGCAATATATGGTCCGACAACAGGAACGAGACGAACGGTTCCTTCCACAAGCTTTCCAAGAAATCTGCCAACTGACGTGCTGTTGTTTGGATAATCGGTTTTCCATATCGTTATCGTTTCGATTATCTTATTTTTAATGTTGCCAAAGCTGAAGCTGACGTCCTTAAGAAGTCCACAACCGCGTCGGGCAATATTTTCCAATTGATCCATGGGTGTTGCGGATTGGCCGCGAAATTCAACAAAGGGCATATCCGGTTTAAATTTTTCCGCGTATTTGTTGATTCTTTCCAAGCTCGGCATTGGCACAGAGTTATTTGACAAAACCATGCTTTGCATTTGAACAGCGATATTGTCAAGACGTTTATTTAAAGTATGCAAAACCTCCAGGCGTTTATTGGCTTCTTTAATTGAGCTGTTGATTTTTCTTAAATCTCTATGAAGCTCATTGAAACCATTTTTAAGATTTGCCAACACTTCTTTTTGAACGCTGGCAATGTTGTCCAATTTGTTGGCAATGTTATCCAGCTTGGCGCCGATGTCATTAGACACTTTTTCCAATTCATTAATAAGCGCCTGATGATTTGCGTTAATCGTATCGATAACCTGACTGATAGCCTTCTCTATCGTATTATTCAGTACGACCTTATCAATGCTGTTTTGAATATCTTTAAGGTATTCTTCGATTTTATCTTTCTTTTTGTCGTCCTCTGGATAATTATCGCGATTGTATTTACCGTAAACGTCTCGCAATACCTGGTAGGTGCGATCTAAGCTGAAAAGCTGCAAAACTTTTTGAGTCTCGCTGACATTAGACGAAGCTGGCAATCCAGAATATTTATAACAATCATTTTCAAACTTCTGTTTTTTTTCGTACAAAGACTTTTCAACATTTTTTCGTTCCAAATCTTTATCTTCGTTAAACAGCTTTTCCAACTCTGCGGTTTCCAGCTTTTTAGCTTTTAAAATTGCCCGCTCTCTCGCTTCGTTAACTTGTATCGCATTGGGGAACGCTTCAATGAAAGCGTCGTATTCTTCAACCTTGTCCTGCTGACAAGCGTACTGGAACATAATCTCTTGAATGTAGAGCATGGCAACCAGAGATTGTTCGGTATCAGGGTATAATTTAATAAACTCGTAGTATCCGGCAGCGCAGTTCTGATTGCAATACAGGTCGAAGACTTTCTGAATGGCAATTTGCGTTTGAAGTCTGCCGGGGTACTTTTTAATAAAATCGTTATAGCCTTCGATGGTAGGGAATCTTTCCAAAAGTGAAAAACGAATTGCAAACACGGCATTCGCTTCGGGAGAATCCGGGAACCGGGTGATAAAGTCGTCCATTGCAACGGGATCTCTGAACTCATCTGGAGACATGTTCTCGAAGAACTTTTGAGCCGGCGTCAGATTTGTAGATGGGGCGCCGACGACTACGGTCTTATTATCGCGCGTTTTGGAAGTTTTACTGTCTGCATTAACAGCAGTAGTAAACGAAACGGCAGTCAAAAGAGCTGCAACGCTCAACAAAAATCCAATGTTCTTGCGGTTTAGCGACAACATAATTCTGTTTCCTTCTTTTAATCGGTAACGTTCGTTCTCTGAGGAGCATGAAAAGGCTTACAGAGAAAGCTGAAAAAAGGAGTACTTTCTTTAAAGTACGATTTAATCGGAGATTATCCACGCACAATATAAAGAAACCTCAAAAACCAATAACGCTTACAAGGATTGACGCCTTATAGTTTTATTACTAATATTATAGTCTGAAGTTGTCGATTATCAAGCCCCCCAATGGCATTTTTGAGGAAAAAATTATTTTTTTAGAAAAAATGAATTATTTTGGTAACGAACAACCTTGAAATTTCGTATTTAGTAGTTGAAAACAAATATTGGGTTTTGTCAATTTTTTAACAACCTGTTTAGAAAGGGCAAAAATCAATGGGAATGTCATCAGAAAACGACGATTGCGACATTATCGACGCGGAGTTCACGATCCTCAACAACGGTAACGTTACCCTTCCGGTTCCGTCGCCCCAGGCGCTCAAAAAAGCGTTGTTGAAAGATGAGCCAATTCGCCTTGTTCCTGGCGGGCGCGTTATCGACCAGAACGGCGAAACCATTAATGGCGCGAATGAGCCGTTGGTCATTCCACGGGGCAAGCTGGCGAACGTTAGCGACCGTGAGAAGAAAAAGAACGAAGAATTGCGTCAGAAAATCAAGCAGATGATGCTCAACGACGAGCCGATTCGGCTCAATCCGGGCGGAACGGTCGTCAATCAAAATGGCGAGAGAGTTAACGACTCGAATCAGCCGTTGGTTATTCCAAAGGGCAAACTGGCGGCTTTAATTCAGTGGTACCAAAGAGAGCCGGATCGGTATCATGCGGAGGTGGCTGCGATGAAGATGGCGTTTCCGCAGTTTACGTATCGTTTTTTGCCTGACGGTCGGATGTCGTGGACAGGGAAGGTGCGTCCCGGCGTTTTAGGAGACAACGGATGGGACTGGACTCTGGAAGCGATATACGATAACAACCATCCCAGCAACAGCAATTGGGGAGGCTCTGTTCACGTGTATCTCCGCAAGCCGTCTATCGATCAGCTGATTTCCATGAGCGGCTGGCGGCCTCATCATCTTATTGGAAGTGGAGACGGTACGTCTTTGTGTACGTCGCGTCAACAAGATTACAGTATCGGTCGCGGTCGTGCGGAGACGTCTGCAGCGTCGGTTTTGCTTTGGGCTGTTAAATGGCTGATGTGCTATGAACTGGCGCTGTCCGGAGAAATGTCACGAAGCGAATTCGACCACATGTGATTAATCCGGCGGTTCGATTTAAGCAGTTCTAACGTTTTCAAGGCAACCTTTTCATTTATCCGTCAATGAACGCAGTTGTTTTTTCCAGCCGCGCGTATAACGCCATCGTTGCCGAAGCAATTGACAAAGATCCCGTTGAAACCGGCGGGATTCTGCTGGGGCATCTTTTCCCTAACGGGACGTGGGTTGTAACAGACGTCGTTCCGCCGGGCGGCAAATCCATCAATAAATGGGCGTATTTTGAATACGATGAGTTCTATGTCAATTACACAGCCAATGTAACGGCGAAACAGTACCAGATTCCGCCGCGCGTGTTGGGATTGTGGCACCGCCATCCCGGCAGCATGGACGTCTTTTCCGCCGTAGACGACGGGACGAATCTGAAGTTTGCAGCCCTCAACGGCGAATACGGAGCGATTTCCTGCCTGGTCAATTTCGATCCGAAATTCCGACTGACGGTTTATCGTGTAACGATTGACGAAACAGGGCTTCCGGTTTATGAAAAAGTTCCGTTTTTGACGGGCGACGAAGTCATTCCGGAAAAGTATTTTCAGTTGCGGTATTATCGCCCGGAGGAACCCTCTGATTCTGAAGAAGAACCGCAGGACGACGAGCTCACGGAATCCGAAGACGACTCTGACGAAGCGGCGGATAACGTCTATCGACGAAATCCGACGGCTGCGTTTCCGACGAGTCTTGAAGAGAATTACGTCGGACCGCTTTACGGGATTTATTCTCCGGAAACGAACTACTTCAACGTCGTGGCGCCGGATTCCGGTTTGATTCAAAAGGTGGAAAAAATCGGATGCGTCTTTGAAGAATCGCCTTTTAAGGACGCATCGGCGATTCAGTTCCAGAACGACGCTTCTGGAATCGAAAACGGAGCATTAAATCTAAAACTGCTCAAGCAGGCGTTGACGTCACAGCAGGGTCGTCCCCGGTTTAACGTTTCCATGTTGACAGAACCCGCTCAAGCGATTTTCCAGGAAGAAGGGTTGACGGAACGCTCTGTTCTGGGCTATCGTAACGAGAATGGCCTGGTTCTTGTTTCTTTGTTGGATCTCAAAGAGTGCGTCTTGGATCGCTATAGTCTTAAACTGGACGTGTTTTCTCGAAACGTCGGCATTTTGGAATCGGACGTCATGCTGTCTAAAAAGGCGGTTTTGATTGGCTGCGGTTCTGTAGGTTCTTTGGCGGCGCTGGAGCTTGCCCGATCTGGAGTTGGGCGCTTTCTTCTGATTGACTCTGATATTCTGGGTTATCATAATCTTTGCCGCCATCAGTGCGGGGCGCTGGACGTTGGCAGATATAAAACGGATTGTCTGAAAGATCGAATTGAGCAAATCAATCCGTATGCGGAAGTTCTGACAGTTCACGACGCCATTGAACGCGCCCCGCTGCAGCTTCTTAACGACTTCTGTGACGAGAACACGGTCTTTATCGGCGGGGCGGACAATCGGGAAGGCGACTTGTACGCCTGCCAGCTGGCGAAAGAGCTGAATTCAGCCTTTATTTCGGTCGGTTGTTGGGAGCGCGCTCACGCCGGCGAGATTTTCTATTGTCTTCCAACGGGCATGCCGGACTACGCTGACTATCTGAAGTGCATTGCTCCCGTTTCTCAAAGAGTAACTCAAAACAGACGCTTTTACACGACGGAAGCCGAGCTGGAAAAAGTCTCGTTTGAGCCGGGAATTGCAGCCGACATCGACTTTATTACGATAATTGCGGTCAAGCTGGCGCTGGACATTCTCAATCGGGACAATCCCAATTACACGCCGCGCGCGCTCAACCGTTTGACCCAGCTTACGCTGATTTGCAACACTTGTACAGAAGACGATCTGTGGTTTAACCATCCGCTGACGATTACGACAAATATCCATATCAGTACGGAAAACGCTCAGACGTCAGAAAGTAAAGATATGTCAACCGAGGAGGAATAGAAATGGAACGTTTATATCGAATGATTGCCATGTATATGGCGGGAGACAATTGGGGAGAAATGTCTCGCGAACAAAAAGACTTTTGTCAAGATATGGCAGAACATTTGTGTCTTACATGGGCGCTGGGCATTTTAACAGCTCTATTTGCAATAGGGTTATTTGTTTCCCTGTATTTTACATGTAAACTGTATTCCGATAAAATCGAGCTTCAACAGCAAATTCAGGAATTGCAGGAACAATTGCCGGTTATTGAAAATCCTGTGAAACAACAAAATCAATCCAATGACTAACTATTCAAATCAAAACAGCAGCTCTTCCGGGAATGGCGAATATCAGGTTCACCCAGACGGCAGAATTACGCTCAAACCGAAAACAACGCCGCCTCCAGCTCCGCCGCGTCAAGCGACTCCTTATCCGACTCCGCCTCGTCCGGCACAGCCGCGTCCAGCGTCATCCGGGAGCCGTCCTGTCAGCCGTCCGCGCCAAACCAGAACCAGCGTAACCCGCAGCGTTTCCAGACCGGTAAGACGGGTCGTTCCTGTCGTTCCGGTGATCCCCGTGGTTCCTGTCATTCCCGTCATTCCGGTGGTATATCCCGCCGTTTACAATGTCTGCAGCGCTAATATCCGCCTTTCTGGCGCTCCTAATGAATGTGTAAATGGCAGCTGCAATCGGATTGTTGGCAACAATTACGGCAGAATTTGCGGGGTGAATAATGTCTTGGAAGGGCATAACTACGGGGTAGTCGAAGGGACCGGAAACGTTATAACCGGCAATAACAACGGAACGGTTAGCGGAATAAGCAATGTTATCAATGGAAAAAACTACGGATTTATTTACGGACTGAACAATGTCGTCTACAACCGATAAGGCGTTTCGTTGGCGTCAGACGTCTTTTGCCTTCATTTTTCCAAAGTAAACAGAATATTATTGTATAATTTCTGACAAGGGTATTCCAAAAAAATTTTTTGTGGGTATAATTGAACATAAGAGTTCACGTAGAAGTATAAACTCATTTACCCTTATATTTTACCAAGGAGTATTTTCAAATGCTTAAAGGAAACGCTATTGTCGGTCAGTCCGGCGGTCCGACCTCGGTTATTAACTCGTCGCTGTGCGGCGTTATTCAGGAAGCCCTCAAACAGGAAGCCATCGAACATGTCTACGGCATGCGCTACGGCATCGAAGGGTTCATGAAAAATGAAGTTATCGATCTGGGCAAAGAAGATCCCGCGATTATCGAAGGTCTGAAGTACACGCCCTCCAGCGCTCTTGGTTCTTGCCGACACAAGCTCCAGGAAGGCGATTTCGCTCCCGCCTTGGAGATGTTCAAGAAGTACAACATTCGTTACTACTTCCTGGCTGGCGGCAACGACACGATGGACACGATTTGCCGTATGGAACAGTACTGCAAAGAACAGGGCTGGGAACTGCGCGGCGTTGGCGTTCCGAAAACCGTCGACAACGACCTTTGCTGCACCGACCACACGCCGGGATTCGGCTCTGCCGGACGTTACGTCGCCATGTCGGTCAAGCAGGCTGGCATGCTCGCTCGCGACATGAAGCGCGTTGACCAGTATGTCATTTTCCAGACGGTTGGCAGATCCGCCGGTTGGCTTCCCGCCGCCGCGGCTTTGGCAAAAGACGCCTGTGACGACGCTCCGCATATTATTCTCGTTCCGGAACGCGCCTTTGACAGAGACAAGTTCCTCGGACAGGTCAAAAAGGTTTACGATCAGTTCGGCTGGGTGAGCATCGTCTGCGGCGAAGGCGTCTGCTACGCTGACGGAACACCGGTCAGCGCGTCCAAGACGGCTGACAAGTTCTCAAATATCGAATTCGGCGCCATGGGCGGAACCTCTGCCGCCATGATGCTGCATCAGATGATCAAGGAAGAATTCGGCTGGCGCGGCGAATTCCAGGTTACGGAATCTCTCCAGATGTGCGCTGCCGACAGAGCCAACCAGTCTGACATCGACGAAGCGTACGCTTGCGGAAAGCGCGCTGTCGAACTGGCGGTTGAAGGCACGACGGGCGTCATGGTTACCATCGAACGCGATTCGACCAGCCCCTACAAGTACTCGCTGGGAACCGCCCCGCTGAAAGACGTCGCTATCGGCGCCAAGCCCATGCCCGACGAATTCATCGACGACGAAAATCTGTTTGTTACAGACGCCTGCATCGAATATCTGCGTCCGCTGATTGGCGAACTGCCGAAGTACGTTCGTTTTCAGGGCGGAAACGTTGAATGATAAATAAGCAATACGGGATTCGGAACAACGCCTTACTGGCGCCTGTTCCGAATCCCGGTTTCTGTATACGCTCTTTTTTTCTGTTTTCTTTGAACATGGATAACAGCCCGCTTTCTCCTGAAGACTTAGCGTTTGTCCGCGACTGCATTGCTCGGAATAGTTGGACGTTTGCCAAGACGATGCCGAAGATTCCGCATTTCTATATTGTCCGCAATCGCTGCACTCTCAACAACGAAGAATTCGACAGGTTTGTCCGCCTGCAAAGAGAATTCGGGACGCCTATGCGCTGGGGGAGCTACAACTTTCCTTATCTGATAATTGACGGCTGGAAGTACTGGACGATGGGCGCGCCCATTGAAGAAACGATAATTATCAATCGCGCCGAGATCAAATGACAGAACGCCCTTTAGCGTAGACGTTATCGACGGGTGATCAAAAAGTAAATGTAACATTTGTGGAATCGAACGTGAAAAGATTATTCCTCTTTGCTGTTTTATTCTTCTTAACGATTCTTGACTTTTCATTTCATAGTGGTTATAATAAGAAAAACGACCTTTGGTAAATCATAACAGGAGTTAAAAGTCATGCGTAAACGCAAATCATTATCCCGCCGTTTGTTTTTGGGTCAGTGCATAGCCGCGCCGTTTGTTATTTCTCAGCTGGGAGGCGTTGAGTCTTGCCGGGCGGAAGACGCCGTTCCTGAGCCGACGCCGTCCGAAAGTCCGGAAACCGGCAAGCCGTACGCAGGCTGGAAAGAGGGCGACCTCGATCTGCATTTCATCTATACGGGGCTGTCGGAATCGTGCTATCATATTTTCCCGGACGGCACGTCGATTCTTATCGACACCGGCGACGTTCCCCCGCGGCAAGGCATTCCTGTCTTGCCAGACAATACCAGGCACGCCGGGGAATGGGTGGCGCGGTATATCAAGCGCGTCAATCCGGCTGGGGATCACGTCGATTATATGATGTGTTCGCATTTCCATGGCGACCATTGCGGAAACAATTACGAACACAATGAAATGACGTCCGGGCGCGGGGAAGATTACCGTCTTTCCGGCTTGGCTCAAGTGGCGGAGTTCATTCATTTTGACGAGGTCTTCGACCGCTCGTATCCAGATTACACCGCGCCTGTTACCGCGATGCGTCAGGGCGAAATTCACAACTGGCTCAAGTTCGTCCAGTATCAGGAAAAGACGAACGGGCTGAAACGAACCCCGTTTGTGGTCGGACGCGGGAATCAGATTGTTCTCAAAAAGTCGCCGGACAAGTTCAAGGGACAGTTTCAGATTCTTAACGTTTGCGGAAACGGAACGCTGTGTACGGAAGCCCCGAAGCCGGAAGACGAGTTCAATCCGGACGTTGAGCTGGCGACGGAAAACCTGTTTCTCAAGTACCCGCACAACGACAGACCCGGCGCGAACGAGAACCTGTTCAGCATCGGGTTGCGTCTTTCTTACGGGAAGTTCCGGTTCTTCACCGCCGGCGACTATAGCGGCGTTGTAAAAGACAACGGCGGGAAAGACATCGGCTACGAAGCCATGACGGGAAAGATCGTTGGGAAAGTTCACGTCTGTAAGGCGAACCATCACGGATTTAAAGACGCCATGCGTCCGGAATTCGTCAAGGAACTGCAAGCCCACGTCTACGTTCAAAACGTCTGGAGCCGTTCCCAGGTCAATATGAAAACGCTGCCTTCCATGACGTCTCAGGAACTGTATCAAGGCGACCGCCTTATCTGCCCAACGGTTTACAATCCAAACGAAATTCAAACCATCAACCAACAGCCATGGACAAACGAAATCGTCAAACGCGGCGGACACGTTGTCGTCAAAGCCTACGACGGCGGAACAAAGTACAAGGTTTATTATCTCACCGCCAACGACGAATCCATGACCGTCAAAGCCGTTTACGGTCCGTGGGACTGTTGAGAATTAGTGACATTTCGGAGTGCGGGAGCAAAGCTCCCGCTTTTATAGCGAGAGCGTAGCTCTCGCGCTCAGAAAAACATTTATTTACTCTCCCCATACTGCCATGAAAACTCGATATTTTTTATGTATTGTTTTGAGCTTGCTCTGCTTGACAGCCAGCGCGGCAGAGTTGAAGATTCTGGTTCCCGGAGACTGTCACGGTCAGGCGTATCAGATCGCAGGGCAGGAACTTCAAAAGTACTGGAATCAGATTACCGGGCAGACGCTCGAGATCGTCAATCAATCCAACGGCGAGGACAGCTATCTTGTTATCGGGTCGGATGCGGTCAACCCGTTTGTTCGTCAGCTGGTTGAACGGAAAGTTATTCGCGATTTCCCGCTCAAAACAGCGTCTGACGAGTTCCGTCTGCTGACCGTCAAAGACGGGGCGAGAACGCACCTGATTCTGGCGGGCGGGCGAGGACGTTCTACGCTGTACGCGGTCTACTGCTTTCTGGAAACGCGCGGCGGGTGTCGATGGTTCTGGGACGGCGACGTCGTTCCCCATCAGGACGCTATCGATATTACCGGCTTGGATGTAACAGAGTCGCCGCGGTTCTATTATCGCGGAATGCGGTATTTCGCCCATCGCGGTCTTCATCGATTCCAGGCGGAGCATTGGTCTTTGGACGACTGGAAACAGGAGATTGACTGGCTTGTCAAAAAGCGTCAGAACATATTTATGCTGCGAATCGGCATGGACGACTTGTTCCAAAAGGCGTTTCCTGACGTCGTCGATTATCCCGACCCGTCCAAGCCTCTGCCGGAAGCCTTGTCCGGCTACAATAACCGTTCGCTGTTCTGGTCGCTGCAGTACCGCGGTCAGCTGAGAAAGGCTTTGTTACAGTACGCCTTCGACCGCGACTTGATGCACCCGGAAGATTTCGGAACGATGACTCACTGGTATTCTCGCACGCCCAAGCAGTTTTTAGACAAAGTCAAACCGGAGTTCCTGGATAAGATAACTAATCTTAGTGGTAAAATAGTGGAACAAACCAATCAGGTTTGGGATATTCATGAGGACAAGTATCTGGACTATTACTGGCAGCTGACTCAGGCGCATATCGACAACTACGGCAAACCGGAGCTGTTTCATACCATCGCTACAGCGGAACGTCTTGTCATTAATAACGATCCAGGAGACGACGTGAAACTGAAAAAATACGTATTTCGTCGATTGACAGACAGTCTTCGCAGCCGTTATCCAAACGGTCAGCTGCTTTTAGTTGGCTGGGATTTTCTTTTCTGGAAACCACAAGATGTACGTGAATGCGTCAGTCAGCTTGACCCGAACAACACAATTTTGTGGTGTTACGAAGTTGACACAAAAACCGATCACAACATTACCAACTGGGACGTCATCGGCAAGTTCCCGTACACATTTGGAATCTTTCAGGCGTACGAATCGGCGATGGACATCCGCGGGAACTATCCGAGAATCGAAGAACGCATGGCGAAGGTCGTCAACGATCCGTTCTGCCGCGGATACATCCTCTGGCCGGAGAACTCCCATTCTGATATTTTTATGCTGAATTTCTTTACAGCCAACTCCTGGAAGCCAGGCAAGACAACCGACGAACTGCTGACCGAATTTTGTCGTGACAGATACGACGCTCAGGCGGACGAAATGCTGACAATCTGGCGCGACGTTCTCCCGATTTCTCAAATGCTCGACTGGAGTGGCAACTTCTGGTCTCAGACGTTCAACACGATGAACGGCAAAGTCAAACCGCAAGACGCCTCTGTCTGGAGAAACGCCAGCCGAGATCAGATTCCGCGGCTGCAAAACGCCCCGCAGGTCTTTACGCGTCTGGCGGAAGTCGAATGGTCAACCCCGTTCGTTCATCGGGATTCCATCGACCTGGCGCGAACGACGCTTGACCGTATGCTGACCTGCGCCCGCGTTACACTCTTTGCCGCCATGAACGACTGGCGCGACGGGAAAATCACAGCCGAACAGGCAAGAGCGAAAGTCAATGCTTACTACGAACTGGCGGAGGCGATGCGAGACACGCTCGCATTACATTCGGACTATTCCATTTATGAAACCGTCGAGAGAATGAACGCCGTCGAGCCGATTGTCAACCCGGACTTCGACCGCGTCATTCTCGACAACGCCTCGTGCGAATATTGCCAGTCTCATCAGTACGAACTCATGCAGACGTGGTATATGCCGTGCATAAAAACCATCTGCGACTGGGCGACCGATCGGCTGGACCGAGACGACAAGTCCGCCTTTACGTATCCGGGCAGCTTCAAGAAAGTCTTAACTGAGAAGAAAGCGGAATTGCTGTCAACGCCGTTAAAAGATCAGCGTCCGACGCTGGAACGAACTCAAGAGAATTTCAAAGCCGTTATGCTTCGCGCCGCCAAAGCTGCAAGCGAGGTTGTAAAGTAACAATCTTGATAATAAAAGACGAGCCACAAATTTAACCCTGTGGCTCGTCTAAATATCGTTTATTCTCTACGGTCTATTGTGTCTTATTAGTATCGGGATTTGAACAGCATGCTGACGGATTCGTTGTAGTGAATTCGTCTGACGGCTTCTGCCAGCATGGCGGAAACGTCAACGACAACGGTGTTGTTGGGCCGCTGATCTTCCGGAATGTAAATCGTGTTTGTAACAGCCAAGCCGTCAATGGGCGCGTTGTTGAGCTTGTTGAGGGCGTCGCCGCAGAAAACGCCGTGAGTGGCGCACAGATAAATCTTTTCCGCGCCGGCGTCTTTGACCATCTTCGCCGCTCCGGTGATTGATCCGGCGGTGGAAATCATGTCGTCAAAGAGGATAACGGTTTTCCCTTCAACCGACGGACCGATGAGGTTTGCCTGACGGGTTTCCGTTGCGCTGGTTCGGCGTTTGTCGACCACGGCAAGCGGGCAGTTGAGGTTGTCTGCGTGCGCCTGAGCGCGCTTGATGCTGCCTTCGTCCGGGCTGACGACCATGAGCTTGTCCTGCGGCAGATTCATCTTCATAATGAATTCGTCCAGAACTGGCGTTGCGTGCAGATGATCGACGGGGATGTCGAAAAAGCCCTGAATCTGAGCTGCATGCAGGTCGATGGACAGAACGCGGTCAACGCCCGCCTTGGTGAGCAGATTCGCAACCAGCTTGGCGGTAATCGGAACGCGGCCTTCGTCTTTGCGGTCTTGTCGTGCGTATCCGTAATACGGAATAACGGCGGTAATGCGAGAGGCGCTGGCGCGACGGAACGAGTCGATCATAATCAACAGTTCCATCAACGCTTCGTTGACGTCTCGACCGGTTGACTGAACGATGAAAATGTCGCGTCCGCGAACGTCTTCTTCAATTTTGCAAAAAATTTCGCCGTCTGGGAAGTTGCCAATCGAGATTTTACCCAACTTGACGCCCAGGTAATCACACATCCGCGTTGCAAGGTCCGGATTCGACCGACCGCTAAAAATTTTCATTTCAGGTATGAGGTTGTAGGTATACATAATTCAAGTGCGTTGCTAAATAGCTCCTAGCTCCCAGCTTTTAGCTTCTAGCTTTTTGCTCTTGGCTTCCAGCTTTAAAAGCTAAACGCTAAGAACTATAACCCTCGAGCTAACAGCTAGGGGCTAATAGCTAGAAGCTTCTCATTTTCGGACTCGCCAGAAGAAGCATTTTCTGTCTATTGTACATCAAAGAATAATATTGACAAGGAGCGGAACGGAAAAAATTTTTGCCGACAGGGATACAATTTAAGCAGTTTAAAGAAAATATTCGTTCAGAAGCGTTAATTTCCCGGTTATTTAGAACATTTCAAGGAGCTATAATGACAAATCCAACAACCATTTATAACGATAAAACCGACGACGTGTTGGTTCAGCCGTCGGCGTTTCGTCTGCCGAAACCGTCAATTTCCCTAATTGCCGCTGCAGCAACGATTTGCGTTTTGGGAATCGTGGCGATTATCTCGCCGTTTTTCTTCAGTGAAATCATAAACGTCGTGCTGGGCTGCGTGATGATCGGAACGGGATTGACGTTTGCGTTCCATATTTTCGCCTGGAAAAAGGTCAGCCAGCGAATTCTGGTAGGGCTGCTGTCGATTTTGGCGATTATCTCCGGGGCGATTATGCTTTTGCACCCGCTGCTGGGGCTTTACGCGCTCTCCCTGACGCTAGGCGTCTACTTCCTCGTTGAAGGCGGTTTGAAAATCTTCGGCTTCGGACGTCTTAGCGGCGTTTCCTACGGGATGTCGCTCTTCAGCGGAATCATGTCCGTCATTTTAGGTGTTTTAATCCTCTGGATTATTCCGATGGACTCAACCTGGATTGTCGGGCTGCTGTTTGGAATCGACCTGCTTGTCGGCGGGATTACGCTCCTGTCGATATTCATTGCGATAAAGAGAATTCACAAGCGGGCGCAGAGTGAAAAAGAGGCAGTTGAGGGTAATGTTGATTGAAAGGCGGTAATGGAGCGACCAACGGGAGCGGAATTACGCATTCGCCGTTAGGCGAACCTAATAATAAGGCAGTAGTAAACCACGAGGGGAGCGCTTTGCGCCAATTCCGCATTCCGCATTCCGAATTACTCGCTCCCCCCCTTCTTTTTGCGTTCAATTCGTATTATACTATGATATATGAGCGCAGAGGAAGTATTACTGTCGAGAGCGAAGGAACTCGGGGCGGTATCCGCCGGGATTATTGAAGCGCGGCGTCCGAACGGCTTGGACAGGTTTTATCGCTGGCTGGACGACGGCTGTAATGCCGACATGACGTACCTGTCCGCTCGGCGCGAAGCGTACGCAGACGCCAACACTGTTCTGCCCGGCGTCCGGTCGATGGTTGTACTGGCAATGCCGCAGGAGACGGAATCGCTTGCAAAAAGCGCTTTCCCTAGTCTGGAAGACGAAACGGGCGAAGCGTCAGGCGCTGTTCGAGGTCGAATTGCGTTTTATGCTGTTAGCGAAGATTACCACAGCCGAATTCGCCGAACGCTCAAGCAGCTTGCTCAAACTCACCGAGAACTGTTTCCCAACGGCAAATGCCGGGGCGTTGTCGATACCGCTCCGATTTTGGAAAAAGACGCCGCTCTGACTGCCGGACTTGGATACATCGGCAAAAACACGCTCTTGCAGTGCGGCGATTGGGGGAGCCGAGTCAACTTGGCGGTTTTGCTGTCGACAGAACCCCTTCATCCAACGCCCGGTCAAGGCGGACGGTTCGTTTCCTGCGGGAATTGTAACAGGTGCATCGACGCCTGCCCGACGGGCGCGTTGTCCGAGTCCGGCTTGGACGCTCGGCGTTGTTTAAGCTACTGGCTGATCGAACATCGCGGGCCAATTCCAGACGAAATCGCCAGCCGCGTTGGGAATCGGGTATTCGGTTGCGACGTTTGCCAGGACGTCTGCCCGCACAATCGACCGGTCAAGCCCGTATATATAGACGTCAACGAAGTTCTTCGCATGACAGAAGACGAGTTCCAGACGCGCTTCGGCGCCACGCCGGTTTCCCGCTGCGGTCTGGACGGGCTGAAGCGAAACGCGGAAATTGTATTACAAAGAAATCAAAACCATACGCGACAGGAATCCGATAAAAAATGAAGTTATCCGACTTTTTAAAACATCATGGAATCATTTCCAATCCGTTTGCGGAAGAGGACGCTCAGTCTGACATCGTTTTTCAGAATGGCTGTCTGGAAACTCGCCACCCGGCTTGGGACAAAATTTTCGGCGATCCGGCGCTGCCGTCCACGTCGATTGTATTTGGCGAAAAGGGGTCAGGCAAAACCGCTCTGAAAATTCAAATGAATCGTCAAATCGGCAAGTACAATCAAGAGAATCCGGACAAACGGGATTTCGTGATTCAGTACGACGACTTCAATCCGTTTCTGGACGCGTTTCAGGAACGCTTTTCCAAGTTGTGGCGCAAACCGGCAACGCTTCTCAAGAATTGGAAATTGTGGGATCACATAGACGCCATTTTAACGCTGGGCGTAACAAAGCTGACGGATCAGGCGCTGCAAGTTCGAGACGCCAACGGGAACGTTGACCCGGAACTGAATCTCAAAGCGCTGGATAACAACCAAAAGCGCGACTTTCTGCTCCTGGCGGCTCTGTACGACCAGTCGCCCTCCGGCGGTCAGTACAGCCGCTGGACGAAGCTTCGCAAAAAGCTGGGCGTTTATAATCTGGCGGCGTGGAAATGGTTTTCCGTTGCCGCCGCCTGGCTTTTGCTCTTTTGCCTTATTGCCGTTGGATTATGGCGTATGGAGATTCTTAAGAGCAGTCACATTTTGAGCGTATACTTCTGGCTGGCGCTGTTTATCGGATTCGTTCCATGGATTTGGCGATTTGTAACGCTGCATTGGGAAGCGCGAAAGCTCTGGAAGAACCTTCGCGTTCGCAACTTCGACAAAGCGCCCATGCGTCAGATTCTGATGGACACGCCAACGTCACAGCTGACCGGCCAGCCGCTGCCGACCCGCGCGCAGTCTGACGACCGTTACGCGCTGCTGGAAAAGTTCTCGAACCTGACCAAGGTTTTGGGATACAAGTCGATTGTCGTCCTTGTCGACAGAGTCGATGAGCCGTACATGATTACCGGCTCTGCGCCGCTGATGCGCGATTTCATCTGGCCGCTTCTGGATAACAAACTGCTCAAATATCCGGACGTTGCCTTCAAACTGCTCTTGCCGGCAGAGCTGTACGACTACGCTAAAAAAGAAAACAATGAGTTCAACGAACGAAGCCGACTCGATAAACAAAACCTCGTTCCGTCTTTGACGTGGACGGGACATTCCCTTTACGATTTGGTCAACGCCCGACTTGCCGCCTGTACGGACAAAACGATGGTTGACGTCCCCGAAACGCTGGACAAATGGTTTGACGACAACATGACCTTTGACCATCTGACAAGCTCGCTGGAACGAATCCGAACGCCCCGCCGCGTGTTCAAATTCCTGTACGAGTTGATGTGCGAACACGCTCAGTCGTTTACCGACCAGAATCCGCAATGGAAAATCGCAACCAGCGAATTCGACGGAACACTGAAACATTTTTTGAAAGAGTAACCTACTCCCTATTCCCTACTCCCTATTCCCTATTCCCTAAACTGCCATGAACGAACCCTACGACCTGTCGCTGTTTACCGCTCGGCGAAGCTGCCGAAATTTCAAGCCGGAACCGATTCCGGAAGACGTCCTCAACAAGATTCTCAAAGCCGGGACGTTTGCCGCCACTGGACGCGGTTTTCAGTCGCCGATTATGATTGCTGTTACAAACAAGGAACTCCGAGACAAGTTGTCCAAAATCAACGGCGAGATTCTCGGAACGACCAACGACCCGTTCTACGGCGCGCCAACTGTCGTTATTGTCCTGGCGGACAAGAGCAAGCCAACGTATCTGTACGACGGCTCGCTGGTAATCGGCAACCTCATGCTGGCGGCAACCGCCTGCGGCGTGGCGTCCTGCTGGATTCATCGCGCCAAAGAGGAATTTGAACGTCCGGAAGGCAAAGAGATTCTTCAACAGCTGGGCATTACCGGCGACTACGAAGGCATCGGACATTGCGTCCTGGGATCCCCCGCCGCGCCTCTGCCCGCCCCCGCGCCGAGAAAAGAAAATTACGTGTATAGAATTGAATAAATTGAACCGCTAACACGGTTCTAGCAGACTTCGTCCGCCTTGAAAAAACTTTCGGTCGCCAGCAAGCTGGCTCCCTTTTAGGGAAGTTTTTTCAAGGTAAATAATTATGAGGGGAAAACCTTTTTTGAAAAAAAAGGTTCTTCCCCTCAAACTCCCTTTTCCAAAAAACTTTAGTAAGGGAGAGAAATTTAGAATTAGAATAACCAATCGCCGAAAATCCGTTTAATCCGTAAAATCCGTGAACGGACTGACCCGTGCACGGACAGGGAACGCCGCCTCGCAACTACTATGTCCGAACCAGAACAAACCAGCCAAACAGAACAGACTCCAGAGCAACTCGAAGAAGCGCGGCAGTACGATCGCGCGCAGCTCAAATTGACGCTCATTGACAAAGCGGTTGATTTCCTCTTTTTAGGCGTGATGGCGTTTGTATTCGCTAAACCGCTGGGAGATTGGATCGCCGGTCAGCCGTGGGCGAGTACGGCAACTCTTCAAGCGCTGGCGATCGTCGCGATTGTCTTCGCGCTGCACGTGATTGTGTCCCTGCCGCTTTCGTTCTACGGCGGGTTCGTCCTGGAACACAAATTCAACCTCAGCAAGATGACGTTCGGCGGTTGGCTGTGGAAAAAAGTCAAGATGTGGATTCTTACCGGCTTGATGGAATGCGCCCTCATGACCGGTTTGTTCCTGCTGATTGTTTATACCGGCGTTTGGTGGATTCCGCTGTCCATTTTGGTATTTTTCGTCTTGAACTTTGTACTCGGCATGCTGCTGCCGGTTCTCATTTTGCCGCTGTTTTACAAGATTGACCGCGTTGACAACGAAACCCTTCTCGCCGGTCTGAAACGGCTGACGGAGCCGACGACGCTCACTCTGGAAGGCGTGTACAAGATGAACATGTCGGACGAAACGGTTAAGGCAAACGCCATGCTGACCGGATTCGGCAAAACGCGCCGCGTCATTTTGGGCGACACGCTTTTATCCAACTTTGAACAGGACGAAATCGAAACCGTCTTCGCTCACGAAATCGGACATCACGTTCACGCTCATCTTTGGAAAATGATCCCCTTAAGCCTCGTCTTTTCTCTCGTTGCGTTCGCGCTGTGCGATTTGTTTATTCGAGCCCTGGCGGGTCACGATATGGAAACGTTTTCCTATGTGGAGCTTCAACCGTGGATAATCGTCCCGATAGAGTTCTTTTTCATGACGATTTTCTCCCTTTACGAACCGTTCAACAACGCTATCAGCCGACGCTTTGAACGTCAGGCGGACGCTTACGCCCTGGAACATTGCGGCGCAGACGCTTATACCCGTGCGTTTTCCCGTCTGGCGACGCTCAACAAAGCCGACCCCAACCCGCCCCGCTGGGCTGTGATCTGGTTTGACTCTCATCCCCCAATTGGCGAGAGAATCGCTATGGCGCGGGAACCAAGAGGAATTATGGAGTAGACAATAGATGGAAGGCGGTAATGGAGTGAGCGAAGCGAACGGAATTACGCAGTTCGCCGAAGGCGAACCCAACCGTCAGAAGCTGACTTAATTCTCGCCGCCTCGCAACTCGCAACTCGCAACCATGACTCAATCGATACTCAACAAAGAATTTGACAGCCAGAGCATAGAACGTTTTGAACAGATGTTCCAAACGGGGGACTTTGATTTTAAATATCGTTCCCGTCACATAGACGGTACGGTTATTCATTATGCCGCGCTGTCAGGCAGTCAAAGTCGAATAAAGCAGCTTCTAAAACGTGGCGCAAACATTAAAACAAAAGACGGTTATGACAAAACCGTCTTGCATTACGCCGCCCAAAGCGGGAATCTGAAACTGGTTCAGTGGCTGGTTGAACAGGGCTTAAACGTCAACAAAAAAGACGAACTTAAAAGAACAGCGTTGCATTATGCCGCCCAAAGTGGAAATATAAAACTTGTTCAATGGCTCGTTGATCAAGGATTTGACGTCAACGCAAAAGACTTTGACGACAGAACCGTCTTGCTTTACGCCGCCGAAAGCGGGAACTTGAAACTGGTTCAATGGCTCGTTGACCAGAACGTAAACGTCAACAAAAAAGACAGGTATGGCAAGACTGCTTTGCATTACGCCGCCGAAAGCGAGAATTTGAAACTGGTTCAGTGGCTCATTAAACAGGGACTTGACGTCAAGACATTTGAAAATGACGACGCGGCAAATCTTTTGTTTTCTGTCGCAGCATGTGAGAATTTAGAATTGGCTCAATGGCTGGTTACACAAGGGCTTGACATCAGCGTAAAAGACGAGCATGAAGAAACAGCGTTACATTTTGCCGCCATGACGGGGAATCTGAAATTGATTCAATGGCTCGTTGACCGCGGCGCGAATCTCAATGCTGAAAATAAATGGAAGGAAACCGTCTTGCATCTTGCCGCCGAAAACGGAAATCTGGAGTTGGTTCAATGGCTTGTTAAACAGGGACTGGACGTCAAGGTAAAAGACCAATGGAAGGAAACCGTTTTACATTCTGCCGCCGAAAGCGGAAATTTGGAACTGGTTCAATGGCTGGTCAAACAAGGCGTGGACGTTACAGCAAAAAACAAACGGAACAGGACAGCCTTGCATTCCGCCGTTGATAGCGGGAATTTGGAACTGGTTCAATGGCTCATTGACCAAGGATTTGACGTCAACGAAAAAGACAAAGATGGGGATTCGATTTTACATTCGGCTGCTATGAACGGGAATCTGGAATTGGTCCAATGGCTTGTTGAGCACGGAGCTAATATCAACGCTAAAAACAAATGGAAGGATACAGTCTTACATTATGCCATGTACGGCGGGCGTTTAGAATTGGCTCAATGGCTCGTTGAACGCGGCGCTGACGTCAATGCAGTAAATAAATCAAATTGGACGGTCTTGCATTTTGCCATCCAGCACGGACGTTTGAATTTAAATTTGATTAAATGGCTCGTCGAACAAGGCGCAGACGTCAACGCAAAAGACGAATACGGACAGACGATCTTGAAACTTATCCCCGTAAAAGGGAACGTAAGATTGGTCAAATGGCTAAAAGCGCATGGCGCTAAATAGGGAGTAGGCAGTAGGGAGTAGGGAATAGGGAGTAGGGAATAGGGAATAGGGGAATTAGCAATTGTCAATTAGCAATTAGCAATTTCGCAAAGCGCCTCACCGAATCAACCGTCTAACCTCCCCGCCCTCTGGTAAAAAATCTTTTTTGTTGTATAATTAGCAATTAATTCCATAGGGGGAGAATCATTTTTGATAATTCCCATTTATTGAGACGCTTTGCGTCAATTCCGTGGGTTAAAACCCACGGCTACTAATATTGAACCGCTAAAGCGGTTCTAGCGGAACGCTTCGCGTCAATTGCTAATTACTAATTGCTAATTGCTAATTTAACTACCATGAGTTTATCCGACGAGAAAATTCTCATACTGGATTTTGGGTCGCAGTACACTCAACTCATTGCGCGCCGGGTGCGCGAGCAGAACGTATATTGCCGAATTGTCCGATACGATATTTCCGCCCAGCGAATTCAAGAGCTTTCTCCCAAGGGGATTATTCTTTCCGGTGGGCCGTCGAGCGTTTACGAAGCCGGGGCGCCGCAATGCGATCCGGACATCTTCAAGCTGGATTTGCCGATCCTGGGCATCTGTTATGGAATGCAGCTTATCAGCAAAGCGTTCGGCGGAACGGTCGTCAACGTCTCGACGCGAGAGTTTGGCCGCGCTCAGCTGACGGTCAACCCCGCCGCTCAGACGGACGGCGATGGGCTGTTTGCCGGGTTCCCGTCCTCTACGCAAGTCTGGATGAGTCACGGAGACCGGGTCGAGAACATTGCTGACGCCTTTGTTACTCTGGCGCAAGCCGGGTCGTGCCCGATCGCGGCTGTCAAGCACAAAACGCGCCCGATTTACGGTTTGCAGTTCCATCCGGAAGTAACGCACACGCCGGAGGGCGGGCTGCTGCTGAAGAATTTCCTTCGAACCGTTTGCGGGTGCGCCGGAACGTGGAAGCTGGAAGATTTTGCCCGACAGACGATCGAACAGGTTCGACAGCGTGTTGGGGACAAGCGGGGTATTTGCGGTCTTTCCGGCGGGGTCGATTCCGCCGTCGTTGCCGCGCTGCTGTCCAAAGCCCTGGGCGACAAACTGACCTGTATTCTGGTTGACAATGGGCTGCTTCGCAAAAACGAGGCGAAACTTGTCATTGACGAGTTTACCAACCATTTCAAAACGGACTTGCGCGTCGTTTACGCTCAAGATCGGTTTCTGGAACGGCTCAAGGGCGTAACAGCTCCGCAGGAAAAGCGGAAGATTATCGGCGCTGAGTTTATTGAATGTTTCAAGGCGGAAGCGAAAACCGTCGAAGGGGCGGAGTTCCTCGCTCAAGGAACGCTCTATCCGGACGTAATCGAATCCGGCGGCGAACCGGACGGTCCCGCGGCGACAATCAAGCTGCATCACAACGTCGGCGGTCTGCCGGCGGAACTGGGGTTTGAACTGATCGAACCGCTGCGGGACTTGTTCAAAGACGAAGTCCGGCGGCTGGGACTGCAGCTCGGGCTTCCGGAAGAAATCGTCTGGCGGCATCCGTTCCCCGGTCCCGGGTTGGCGGTGCGCTGTCTGGGCGAGGTCGTCAAAGAAAAGCTGGGCGTCATTCGCGAAGCCGACGCCATTTTACTTCAGGAAATCCGAAAAGCCAACCTGTACCGCGCCACGTCACAGACGTTTGCCGTCCTCCTGCCGGTGCAGTCCGTTGGCGTTATGGGCGACGCCCGAACGTACGAAAACGCGATTGTTATTCGCAGCGTTACATCCGAAGATTTCATGACCGCTGACTGGAGCCGGCTTCCCTACGACGTCTTAGCGTCCATTTCCACCCGAATTATCAACGAAGTCAAAGGCGTCAACCGCGACGTCTACGACATCAGTTCCAAACCGCCAGCAACAATTGAGTGGGAGTGATGAGCTTTTAGCTTCTAGCTTGGTTATTTTAGGCTCAGGCGTTAAATGTTAACGCTAAGTTCTACAAATGCACAAGCTAATAGCTAGTAGCTTACTACTCCCTACTCCCTATTCCCCATTCCCTAACTATGGCAGACAAACAGAACGCAAAAACCTTTGAACAAAACATGACGGAACTGGACAAGATTGTTCAGAATCTGGAATCCGGGTCGATTACCTTGGACGAGTCGCTCAAGCAGTACGAAAAGGGCGTCGCTCTGATTCGCGCGTGCCATCAGCAGCTGGATTTCGTCAAACGCAAGCTGGAAGTTCTGTCCGGTTTGGACGAGAACGGCAACGCGATAACCCAGCCCATGGAAGACGAAGTTCTCGACAACGAGCAGAAAGTCAAAGCGCGATCCGCCCGCCGCGGATACAAAAAGACCCACGCCGACGCCCCGCCGTCCGACGGCGGAGGATTGTTCGATTAGTTATGGTTATGAGCGGGTCAGTCCGGGCAAACCTCACGCGGAGACGCGGAGACGCGGAGAAATGAAAGGCGGTAACGTAGTTCGCTTTAGCGAACGTAGTTACGTTTTGATCCGCTCACGCACACGGATGAGCCGGCACGCGGCAGTCCTCTGCCGCAAAAGAAGCCTCACGCAAAGTTCGCGAAGTCCGCAAAGTTATTAATTGGTGAACGCTTGCGGCGGTAGCCTCCCAAAATCTCTTTCGCAGCAAAACCCGCCAGACCCGCTGGATCGCGGCTGTATCAGCCGCCGAAGAAATTTAAACACAAAGAACACATATAACACAAAGAAAAAGCCGGACGCGAAGCGTTCAACTAGAACCGCATAGCGGTTCAATATTTCTAGCCGTGGTTTTTAACCCACGGAAAAAGAAAAACGAAACCGTTACATTCGCCAAAGAAATTCTGTTATAAAAAATGTGATAGCCTCTTGCACAAAAAAGTCTTTAATATTATAATTCTATTAGTTTATTATTATAAAGCAATTTTTGCCACCCGATAAAAAATGAAAGACGTAATAATTGATCGAGAAAGGTTATTTAAAAAACAATCCATTGCATGTTTTGAACGAATGTTCCAGAAAGGTAAATATAATTTTTCATATCATCCTGATTTTGGCGGCAACATTCTTCACTATGCGGTTTTGACAGGCGATTTAAACAGAATTAAAGAACTTTTAAATTATAAATTGAACATAAATGCAAAAGACAATCGTGAAATGACTGCTTTGCATTATGCCGCTTTATATGGAAATTGGGATACAGTTCAACTGTTGACAGAATATGGAGCGGACGTTAACGAAAAAGACGATTTTCACAATACTGTATTGCATTACGTTGCGTGGAAAGGGAATTGGGAACAGGTTCAATGGCTGGTCGAACATGGCGCAGACATCAATGCAAAAGGTTATACGGATTGGACGCTTTTGCATTTTGCTGCTGATTCAGACAACGGTGAATTGATTCGGCGTCTGGTTGAATACGGGTTGGACATTTACGAAAAAGACATTTATGGAGCTGCTGCTATACATTATATCGCCGAGAAAGGCAATCTTGAACTGATTCAATGGTTAAGAGCCCGAGACGTAGACGTGAGCATTAAAGGTATAAATGGACGAACGGTCTTGCATGAAGCCACCTTTAGTAGAAAATGGGAACTGGTTCAATGGTTGATTACACATGGCATGAACGTCAACGAAAAAGACAATGATGGTGATACTATTTTAGATAGCGCCGTTCAAAGTGGATCATTGGAAATGGTTCAATGGCTGGTTGAACATGGCGCTGATGTAAATAATAAAGACAATGTTGATGGATACACTCCCATTTTTAATGTCGTCGATCGCGACAATTTGAAACTGGCGCAATGGTTGGTTGAACATGGGGCAGACGTCAACGTTAAAGGCTTCGATAACTGGACGCCATTACATTCAGCTGCTTTTTTCAGTACTGTAGAAGTAGTTCAATGGTTAGTTGAGCAAGACGTTGAAATCAACGCACAAGATGAAGTAGGGCAAACCGCCTTACATTATGCCGTCCTTAATGATAATAATTCATTCGAGTTTGTTCAATTGCTGGTTGAACATGGCGCTGACGTCAACATCCAAAGCAATTATGGAGAATCTGTCTTACATTTGGCAGGTTATTATAGTTTTTGGACGCTTGCCCGGTGGCTGGTTGAACATGGAGCAAACATCAATGTAAAAGACAACGAGGGAAGGACGATTTTATATTATGCCGTCAAAGAAAAGAATCTGGAACAAATACAATGGCTGAAAGATCATGGAGCGAATAATCCTGGTACAACGGCTACGTGGTCTTGCTTCAAATTACTAAAAAAACTCTTTGGCTGGTAAAATATTTTTCCCGTGGGTTGAAACCCACGGCTAGAAACATTCAACCGCTACGCGGGTGAACGCAAATTTTTCCGGCGCATAGAAGTTTTGTCCGAATGAGAGACGAAACGTCGCGGTAGCGACAGCGGACGATAGTCCGCTGAAGTCCCGAAGGGACGATATTCCTATAACCGGCGGTTTCAACCGCCGGAGGGAGAACATGAATAAAAAGAATATCGAAGAATACGCTTTTCCTCCCGCGCCCCCAATGGGGGCGCGGGAGGAAAAGCGGTTAAAGCGATAGGGGGAGGTTATCACGACTATTCCGGAGGCTAAAGCCACCCGGTTACAAGAGTTGCGTCCCTCCGGGACGCGATGTAACACTCCTACGTTATCTATCTTCGCATAGTGTTTTTCGTGGATTCTTAGGCTGTTTTATACTGAATTTCCTTTTAACTCTGTAACAGGAGAGCGTTTGTCATGAAAACGTTAAAAAACAACTGTCTTTTGTTTGCCGCTCTTTTAGTCGTTTCTCTGTTTTTGCCAAGCTGCGGTTTCTGTGCGGAAAAAAACGAGCCGGAATCGTCCCGCCATACCAGTCCGAAGGTGTTATCCCTACTGATTTACAATCACGTTGACAAACAAAGCGTTCAACGTTTTGAGCAGATGTTCCAAACGGGAGAATTCGACTTTGATTTTTGTTTAAAAGAAAAACCATTTTTTTGCTTCGGCGGAAACGTTCTTCACTACGCCGCTCTGAAAGGCGATTTGAAACGGGTTAAGGAACTTATCGCTAAAGGCGCTGATATAAACGCAACAGGCGCTTTCAAACAGACCGTCCTGCATTACGCTGCCGAAAGCGGGAATCAGGAATTGGTACAGTGGCTCATAGAGCAGGGCGCAGACATAAACGCAAAAACCGAATTTAAATGGACGGTGTTACATTCCGCCGCCGTTAGCGGGAACCTGGAGATGGTTCAATGGCTGGTTAAACAGGGAATGGACGTCAACGCGAGCGCAACATTTGGATCGGCGCTGCACCCCGCCGCAGTAAGCGGGAATTTGGAACTGGTTAAGTGGCTTGTTGAGCAGGGCGTCAATATAAAAGAAAAAGCCAATTTTGGGAACGCTTTGAATTTTGCCGCTGAAAGCGGAAATCTGGAACTGGTTCAGTGGCTTGCGGAAAAAGGATTGGACTTCAACACAAAACTGGCTTTTGATATGACGGTTATTCATATTGCCGCTGAAAGCGGAAATCTGAAACTGGTTCAGTGGCTCGTCGAGCGTGGCGCTGACCTCAACGCGGTTTCAGAATCCGGTTATACAGCCGTGTATTTCGCCGCCTTAAGCGGGAATCTGGAAATGGTTCAATGGCTGGTCAAGCAAGGACTGGATATCAAAGCAAAAAGCAACGATGGAGACTCTGTCATTCATTTTGCCGCCAGGAGCGATAATCCTGATCTGGTTCAATGGCTAATTGAACAAGGACTTGACGTCAACGAAAGAAACAATAATGGATACACTCCGTTACATAACGCCGCTGTAAGCGGAAATCTGAAAATGGTTCAGTGGCTGGTTGAACACGGCGCAGACGTCTCCGCAAAAGGCGCTGGGGGAAATGCCGCCGCGGACTGTGCTCTTGAATATAACAATCCGGACGTTGCTCAGTGGCTTATAAAGCAGAGCAAAAAATAACGCTGATCAAGAGTTTTGTATAGTCGTGGGCGCCGATGTCTGTTCGGCATTGCGCCCACGCGCTCTTTCTATAAGGCAGTCTGTCGTCTCGTCAATCGGGGTTTTAACGCATTCTAACCAAAAAAGACAGAAGAATGATGAAAAATGTCAATATGTTTTCTCATTTAACCTATTGATTCTTGTATACGAATCTGTTATTCTTATTAGTATATCGTGGAAAGATAAAACGTGAAAAAGCTGTAACATACAACATTCGTTCGTCATCCAATTCCTTTTAATCAACCAGAGAGACAAGAATATGAAATCAACACGACGAGAATTTTTAGAAATGACAGCAGCGGCTCTTGGCGTTCCGCTGCTTATTCCGCGCAGCGTTTTGGCGCAAGACGGCAAGCCGGGCGCAAACGACAAGGTTCATATTGCCGGCATCGGCGTTGGACGTCAGGGAACGTACGACATGAATCAGGCGTTCCAAATTGAAACGGCAAAAGTCGTTGGCTGCGCGGACGTCTATCTGCCTCGCGCTCAGGACAGAGCGAAGAAATGGGGCTGCAATCCCGATACGGACGCGGTTTCAGACTATCGAAAAATCCTTGATCGAAAAGACGTCGACGCGATTCTTACTGCAACGCCGGAACAGTGGCGATCTCTGATTTGCATTCACGCCGCCCAGGCGGGAAAACACATCTATGCGGAAAAGCCCATGTCGCTGACCATTGCTGAAGGACGGCTGATGGTTAAAGCGGCGCGAAAGGCGGGCGTCGTCTTCCAGGCAGGCTCGATGATGCGAAGTTTAAAAACCGACTATCGCAGCTGCAAGTTTATTCGCGATGGTGGGCTGGGCAAGATTTCCAAAGTCGTTGCCGCCAATTACGAGTCTCCCTGGTTCTATAACATGGAAGGGGAAGAAGTCCCGGCGGGTCTGGATTGGGAACGCTGGTGCGGTCCCGCGCCGCTGGTTCCGTATCACCCGGAACTCTATATCCCGCGCGGCAAGCCGGGCTGGCTGTCGTTCCGACCGTTCTCCGGCGGTGAAATGACCGGTTGGGGAACTCATGGGCTGGACAAAATTCAATGGGCGTTGGGAATGCAGCACACCGGACCGGTTGAAATTATTGTAACAGGCGACAAACTCGAAGCGCCAACGTACGACAAGCCGGAAGTTGCGACGCGCGGCAACAAGATTTGCTGTCAGCCGCATCTGGCGTTTAAGTACGCAAATGGCATTGTCGTCAAACTGGGCGACGACGACGGCAAAGAAGGCAATCGCGGCGGCGGAATCTTCTTTGGAGAAAAGGGCAAAATGGAAGTCTGGTTCGACAAAGTTACCGCTAATCCCAACGAACTGGTAGACGAAACTACAAAGATCGAAGTTCCGGAACTGTTGGACAAGGAGCGCGGAAAGGGACATAACGCCCATATTCGCAACTGGATTGAGTGCATTAAGTTTGGCGGAACGCCCCTTGACGACTGCGAATACGGACATCGAACCGCGTCGCTGTGTCACATGCTTAATATCGCCCGATACGTCGGACATTCCCTCAAGTGGGATCCGGAAAAGGAAATGTTCGATTCCGCCGACGCCAATGCCTTGCTTGACCGAGAGCGTCGAAAGGGCTATGAACTGCCGGAAGTTTGAGTTTTTCGGTTATAGATATTTTAGGAATCCGGGGCGAACTCGTCTCGGATTGTTTAATTTTATGTTCACGTTTCATATTCACGGGTATACGCCCGTGGCTCGCCACTCCTAATTCGTCTCGTCATCAAGAATCTTTGACAGTTCTTCCGAGTCGATGACTTCTTTTAATAGCAGCGCTTCTGCCAAGGCTTCCAGTTTGAATTGATGATTCTCCAGAACCTTTTTGGTTTCGTTGAACGCCGTTTCCATGATATATTCGACTTCGGCATCGATTTTCGCAGCGGTGTTTTCTGACAGGGCGGACGATTTCGCCGTTTCTTCGCCGTTGATAAACGACATCTCTTTTGTCCGAAGGCTCAAGCGGCCCAGACGGCTCATGCCGTAGTCCATGACCATGCTTCGGGCAACGTCTGTCGCCCGCTGAAGGTCATTTTGCGCCCCGGTGGAGATGTCGTTGAAAATCATCTGTTCTGCAATCGTGCCAGCCAAATAGACCATGATTCGGCTTTCCAACTGGGATTGAGTAACGAGGTATCGGTCTTCGTCCGGCCGCTGGAGCGTGTATCCCAACGCCGCCAGACCGCGGGGAATGATGGAAACCTTATGAACTGGATCGGTATTGGGAAGCAAATGCGCCGCTAACGCGTGCGCGCTTTCGTGATATGCAACCCGCCGCTTTTCGTCTGGGTGCATAACGCGCTGCTTCTTTTGCAAACCAGCGGTTACGCGCTCAATGCCCTCGTTGAGTTCTTCTTTTGTAACGAAGTCTTTGCCCGCTCTGGCTGCCAGCAGCGCCGCCTCGTTAATCAGGTTGGACAGGTCTGCGCCGGCAAAGCCGCTTGTCATGGACGCAATTTCTTTCAGGTCGACTTCCGGATCCAATTTGATCTTTTTGGCGTAGATTTCCAGTATCGCAATACGACCGAGCAGGTCAGGACGGTCAACCAAAACGTGACGGTCGAAACGTCCGGGACGCAGCAAGGCCGGGTCGAGCGTTTCCGGTCGGTTTGTCGCTCCCAATACGATAACGCCGTTGTTGTCCGGGAACCCGTCCATTTCCACCAGCAGGGCGTTGAGCGTCTGTTCGCGTTCGTCCTGACCGCCTGTAACGTTTCCGGAACGGGTTTTCCCCAGCGCGTCCAACTCGTCAATAAAGACGATGCACGGCGCGGACTGAGTCGCCTGTTCAAACATGTCTCGAACACGCGCCGCGCCAACGCCGACGAACATTTCGACGAAGTCCGAACCGGAAATGCTCACAAACGGGACGCCTGCCTCGCCGGCAATTGCTTTGGCAAGAAGCGTCTTCCCGGTTCCGGGAGGGCCGACCAGAAGAACGCCTTTGGGAATCCGCCCGCCGATTTTCTTGTACTTTTCCGGCGTCTTGAGGAACTCGACAATTTCCTTGACTTCCTCAACCGCCTCGTCAATTCCCGCTACGTCTTTGAACGTAACGTTGATTTCGTCTGGCTTATAAAAGCGTCCGCGAGACTGCCCAAAGGCAAACGCGCCGCCTTTGCCCATCATGCGGATAAAGAATATAAGCAATCCGATTAAAACTATTGTAACAATTACAGACGGCAGTGAATGAACCCAGGGGGAAGCAGACGTCTCGCCGTCGACGTTGTCGAACCCTTTTGATTTAAGCAGATTGAACAGATAGTTCCCGTCGTCGGCAAATCCGTGACGATTGCTGACAAAATTGCGGTCTTTGTACAGTTCTCCTTCAACCGGCTGACCGTCTTCTGAAATCTTGATAAAATCGCCTTTTCCGGTAATTCGCGTTGAGCCGACTTTCAGTTCTGAAATGTTGGACACGCGATACTGACACGTAACCTCGCCCCGCTTTTCCGTATAGACCTGCTGTGCCTTTGGGTTCTTTTCCGGCGCGCCTTGTTCAACCAGCTTGACGAAATCCATGTATGGAACGGTAAACGTCCTTCGGGCGTCAGACTGAATAAAATAGGCGGCAATCGAGATTCCGATAATAATTACAAACACCCAAATCGGAAGGGAATAGTATCCCCATTTCGTCGAATCCTTTTTCGGGTCTTTGGAATTGTTGTTATTTTGGTAATCGTTATTGTTTTTGTCTGGCATGGCAGTATGGGGAAACAGTAAGGAATGAGGAATGAGGGGTTGACGCAGAACGCCTCGCCTAATATTCCTATGTTGTGTATTTGACTTGATATTATACCACAGAATTCAAGAAAGGGGAGGGGAACAGGAAGCGGGGAATATAGGATAAAAGCACAACTGCAATGAGTGGTTTGATTTCGAGACGACATGAATCGTTATAATCGATAAAATCGTTAGATTTCATACAACCGCTAAAAGCGTCAAAACCCGCAAAAAAGTTTAATTCGATTTTTATAATATAATCGATTCAACCTTTACTTGCGTAAAAATTGTATTAAAATGAATAATACGAAGTGAAAAATCATTTTCCCGACAAGAATATAATGATAGACGCCATGAGAAAGCCCCTTAGATATATTGCCGCTTTTATATCTGTTGTTGTTACGACTACAGGATTATCGTTTGCTCAGATGCACAGCATATTGGACAGAGCAAAACCGGTAGATCATACCGTCAACCGTCTGATTCCTAATGATACTGTAAAGCCGCCGAGTTCAACACTGAGTCTGCCTGTACCTGAAGATCAGTGGCAGGCGTTTCGTCAAATGATTATTGACGCCAAAGAACGGTACGAAACGATCAACCGTCAGTTTGGCTCTTACGCCTGTATTGTAACAATGCGAGAAACCGTTCGCGGAGAATTGCAGGATATGCGCCGGGCGCAGATGATTTTCCGCGCGGAGCCGTTCAGCGTTTATATGAAATACATCACGCCGGACGACATTGTCGGACGTGAGATGATCTATGTTGAAGGACAGAATTATGGAAAAATAATTGCAACGAAGGGCGGCTATCGTCCAACTTTAGCTCGAATTACCAGAGCTATCAAGCCGGACAGCCAAATGGCTCGTTCTGAATCCAATCATTCATTAAAGGAGTTGGGAATTGCCAGCATGATGAAGCAGCTTTTGGACGTTGCGTATTCAACGGAGCAGTTCCCGGATTGTAAAATTGAATTTATCGAAAACGCTTCAATTGACAATCGCGCTTGTACCGTGATTCAAATTATTCACGAACCGAAATCCGATATATTTCCGTTCTACAAAGGACAGGTTTTTATTGATAATCAGTTTCAGGTTCCAGTTCGATTTGTTTGCTATAACTGGCCGGACTCTACAGGAGTTGCGACTATTCGAGAAGAGTTTACTTATACCAACATAATTCCAGGCGTTTCTGTAACAGACGCTGATTTTGATTATCGCAACCCTCGATACAAATTCAAAAAAGACCTGACGATTTCTCCGGATTAAAGCAAGCGTTTCGTTCAAAACAGAGTAACGATCCAAACGGCAAAAACTGATAACGTCTAGCTTCCCGCATTAGTCGGGACGTTAGACGTATTTTTTCAGATGTTATTCGATATTGGATTTCTCTTCAGCAGGCTCCGTTCCTGACTCGGTGATATACTTGTATTTATCCAGACCGCCGCGAATGACAATTCGCCCGTCGAGAACGGGAACAAGAGGCTGCCTGGACTGTTTGAGCGCTTCAATTACAGCGTCTGTAACAAGAATATTAATGTCGGCGGCTTTTACCGCTCGCTGCTTGAGAATGTCGTATCCGTCGCCTCCGCTGTACATATAGCTGTTGACGGCAATTTTATAAACTCTGTCCGGGTCAACAGGATTTCCGCCAATAGTTAAATCTGAAATTTTGCCGTTGACGCCGTTATTATACGTGATTGTGTATCGCACCTGTTTGGAAACCTGTCCGAACGCGCCGTTGGTTTGATAGACGGAAGCGACGAACTTAAACAGGTCAAGAACGTCTGAACCCTTCATGTCAATCAAAACCAGCGTGTTGTCGTAGGGCAGACAGGCTTTGATATTCTCTTTTGTTATGTCGCCTTTTGGCAAGCCCGTGCGAAAAACGCCGCCGTTGCTGAGAACGAAATCGACGGGCGTTTTGTTCTGAACTAAAAAGTCGTATGTTGCGTCGCAGATGAGATTGCATACTGCGCATTCGCCCACGCGGGATTCTTTCTCGCCCAACGGGAACGGCGCTGACGAATGAGCAATGACGGTCTTCAAATCGGCTGACGCTTTTTGAATGTACGGTTCCAGAGCCTTTGCGATATCAGGGTCTGGCTCGACATCGGATGTAACGGGAATTGTCGTCCAGGAGTCCAATGTCGCTTTCCCGTTCTGAATTTTAAAAATCGCTTTGCCAACGTAACGACCGTATGCGTTTGCTGTAACTACCGGCGCGTTTTGCGTCGATTTTGGTTCTGTGAAATACGAGTGAGCGTGTCCGTCTACAATCAGGTCGATTCCTTCAACGGCGTTTCCCAAATCGACAGACGTAACGTGCCCTTCAAAGAGTTTGACGTCGCCCATGTGCGTCAGAGCAATTACGACGTCTGCCTTTTCGATTTCCCGAAGCGCCTTGACAGTTTTTCGCGCTGTTTCGATTTCGTTGTCGATGGTAATATAGCTTGAACCGTCCATGAGACTGGGCTGATTGATTAACATTCCAAAAACGCCTATGCGAAGCCCAGCTATCTGTTTGACGACGTACGGCGGCAGGACGAGTTCTCCGGTGGATTTAAAATGAACGTTAGCGTTAACTAATGAAATTGAGGAACCTTCGTCGTTAGACGTTAAGAAATCTGCTTGCTCCTGATAGATTTCTTTGGAATGATCAAATTCGTGATTGCCAATTGTCATGACGTCGTATTTCATGAGTTTATAGGCAATCAAATCCGGCTTGGCGTAAAATTCGTTTGAGATTGGCTGACCGGTGTTGTAATCGCCGGAATCGACCAGCAGGACGTTTTTGTACTTCTCGCGTTCGCGGTTGATTATCGTTGACCGAATCGCCAGGCCGCCCTGACCGTTTGTAGGAACGATTGCGCCGTGATGGTCGTTTGTATGAAGAACGACCAATTCAATCGGCTCGTCAGCCAACGAGGGCAAACAAAACAACTCAGTCAGTGTTAATGCGGAAACCTTCAGAAAGTCGCGTCTGGTCGGAAAAGTCATAATTTGTTTATTCAAAATGGTCTGGCGATAAAAACGGCTCGACTGGTTAGTCGAGCCGTGCAAGTTGTCAGATGTTTATTCAATGAAGAATATTTAATCTGTTATTTTTCAAATGGCGCTGCAGGCTGTGGAGTCGCCTTTTTGCCTTTGAAAAACGGCATGAACAGGAAGAAAAGCGCCGCTATCAAAATTGGAATGCCAATGAGCGGTCGATATGCCAGCCAGCCGATGGAAATTGTCAACAGGCTGAATCCCGCCGCCAAAATGAAGGCGATAAATCCGGTTCCCATTCCAACGATCGTACCGATGAATGGTACAACGTCGGCAAGAACTTTCAGCGGTTCAAGGATCATCTTCAAACCGATGAACATCATCAGGAATCCAACCAGACGCAGCGCCCAGCAAATCATCGAGTTGGCGTTGTGAGCGTGTTTGAACATGGCTTCAGGAGAAACGACGCCTCTTTCAACCAGTTCGATTGGGTTGTTTTTGGTCTGATACGGGGCGAATGTATCGCCCTGCTGACCTGAAATGAGGCTTATTGTTCCAGAGCCAGGAATGTATTCAAACGTAACGCGGACGTCGCCAACAGACAGTTGTCTTGGATTGCCTCTATAAAAGCCGCCATTGTAGTACATGTATCCTGGCGGGATGTCTTTTGATGACGTTGCAATTTGGGCAGAATCCTCGACTGGCGCCGTTGACTCAGCAGTTTGCGTTGTAACAGGAGCGTTGTCTGCAATGGGCGCGGCAGCTTCCATTTCAGAAGCTGCGCCAGCCGTTGTCTGGCTGGGATTATCAAAGGGA
>JAZRTH010000048.1:0-1029 GCA_045651945.1 Thermoguttaceae bacterium | reverse complement strand
TTGGTTGGAGTAATCGTCTTGGCGCCCAGGGGGGAGTCCGGACCCAGACGCGGATCGACAATCGTAATGGGGCCGTAATGCTCGCGTCTGCCGTGACCGGGCGAGAAAATACAGACGACTTTGTCCGTTCCAGGAATGGGTTTCGGCGCCAGCATGGTGATGTACGGCCGCAGGTTGCCGTAGTAGACCATCTGCCGCGTTCCGTCCGGGTTCATCGTCCAGAGGTGATGATACGTAACCTGTTCCCGGTCGACGTATTCCCACCGCATATAGATAACCTGCCCGTTGGGAAGAACCCAGGGCGTGTTGTCCTGCTCGACGTTGCACGACAGCGGGCGAATATTGGAACCGTCGGCGTTACATTTATGAATCGTCCCGACTTGCGTCAGCCAGCAGTTGACCCAGCGTTTGGCGCGCGTGGAACAGAAGATAATCGAATCGTCCGGCAGATACGTCGGCTCGTAGTCGTCCCAGCCTGGGGGCGCGAAATCGCGGTCGTTCCCCCGGCTGCCGGCGGACGTGCGATGTTCCGTTGTAACAGACGGCGCTGCGCCGTCCGGCAGCGTCAGAGGCGCGTCTTCCCCAACGCCGGTAATCTGTTTCAGACCCGTTCCGTCAATGTTGATTTCGTACAGAGAGTAATGCTGTTTTCCCGACGGCAAATAGGAAAAGAGGACTTTCTTCCCGTCGTAATGAATTTGCGGGTCGCGAATGTTCCCCCCGGGATCGGAGAAAATGGTTCTGACCTGTTTCGTTTCGACGTTGTAAATGCAAATCGCCCCGCCGGAGTTCATCGGGAACGGCAACCGGCAGACGTTGTCGCCGTAATAGCCGATGTTGGCGTACCAGTGGGCGTCGTAACTGGGCTTGCGGAGTACAAAGAGAATTTCTTCCGGCATTCCGGCGCGTCGAAACTGCGTCAGAAGCGGTTCAACCGGCTTTTGATCAAGCGGCTGCGGTTTTTCTCTCAATGCGACGTAATCGTAAAAAATCAGACTGCCGTCGCGAAGCGTGACAGAAATGACGTTG
>JAZRTH010000047.1:0-5286 GCA_045651945.1 Thermoguttaceae bacterium | reverse complement strand
CGGAAGTTCAGCGCTTTGAAGGCGCGATGAAGTTCATGTACGAGTACTCAGCGTTGCAGCCGTACAAGAATTTTGACGCTCTGCTGGTTGGCGGCGACATGTCGAACAACGGCAAAGAGTACCAGATCGGGCTGTTTTGCCAGTCGATGGACAAATGCCTCAAGCCGGAAACGAAACGGGTTTTGTGCATGGGCAACCACGATCACTGGGGCGGGAACCGTCCGCTGTGGGAAAAAGTCTTTCAGACGCCCGCTAACAATCGGGTCGAAATAAACGGGTTCCAGTTCATTACTCTTTCCTGCGAGAAAGGAACGTGCCGAAACGGCGATTTGACGTACGCGCTGCCGTGGTTGAAAGAACAGCTCGACGCCGCCTGCGCTGACAATAGCAACAAGCCCGTCTTTCTCATGCAGCATTATCATGTTGAAGACACGGTCTACGGCAGCTGCAAGCCCGACAGCTGGGGCGTCAACGACCTGCGCGAATTCCTCAAAAATTATCCCCGCGTTATCAACTTCTCCGGACATTCGCATTACCCGATTAACGACCCGCGTTCCGCCTGGCAGGGAGAATACACCGCGTTCGGAACCGGCACGATGAGCTACTACGAAATGACCGGCGGGAAGTACAACAAATTCCCCCCGGGACATCGCAATGCCGCGCCGTTTTACATCATGGAAATTCATGCAGACAACAGCGTCGTTTTGAAAGTGTACGACATGATTACCAACAGCTTCTACGATTGCGTCTACGTGGTTGCCGAGGCGGGGAACGCTGAAAAATACGTCTATACAGACGCCCGTTACCAAACCAGCCAAGCCCCGTTCTGGTCAGACGGCGCGGCGGCAAACGTTACAGACGCGACTGACTTCGGCGCAACTCTCACGTTCCCGCAGGCAAAATGGAACGGTCAGGAAAACATCGTCATGTCGTATCGCGCAGACGTCTATAAAAAGATTGACGACGACTGGTTCCTGCAGTCGCAGCAGTACGATTGGTCAAAGTACTTTTACAACGACATGCCTGATACGATGACGTTTGAAGTCAAGGGCTTGGACGAGTCGTCACAATACAAGGCGGCGATTACCGCGCTGAACTGTTTCGGAAAAGAATCGGAGAAAATGCTTGAGGCGACCTTTGCGACGCTTTCTGACCCGAACGAATGCGTCGACAAGACCGCCGTCAAGCCGAGCGCGAATATTCTGGACGTTCATTTTACCGCCGACGGTCCTGTCAATACCGCTGTAAATAAATTACCGAAGCAAAAGGCGGTTGAGGTTTTCGGCTCGCCCCAGTTTGTCGAAGACGCCGCCCTCGGGTGCGTAGCCGCCGTCTTTGACGGGAAGAAGGATTTCTGCCGGGTTCGCTTTTCCGGCGCGGACTACAGCCGCATGGTCAACCAGCTGACCATGACCGTCAAGTTCAAAATCGACAAGTTCGAACAGCGCGGCATGGACGTTTTCGGCAACACCCAGAACGCGGGCTGCTGCTTTGAAATCAACGGGAAAACGAAACAGCTCGAATTCTGGGCGCACGTCGACGGGAAATATCAGATTGTCTCCGCACCCATCAAAGAAGGGGAATACGTAACCGCCGCCGGCGTTTTCAACGGTCGGACGCTTGTTCTGTATATCAACGGCGCCGAGGCGGCGAAACTCGAATGTCCCGGACAGATTCGCCATCCCGGCTCTGCCGCCTGTCAGTCGTTCTGCATCGGCTCGGACGTCAACAAAGACGGAACAGGGGAGTTCTTCTTCCCTGGCTCCGTAGCCTACGCCCGCATATACAGCTGGGCGCTGAGCGCGGAACAGATTAAGGGAATTAGCAATTAGCAATGAGCAATTAGCAATTACGCAAGCGTCGTCGAGCGTTGACCGCTTGCGCGGGGAGTGTGGCGGCTTGAAGCCGCCTTGTCCAATGTGTTACAAATCCTCTAATGAGAGGAATATATTTTTGTTTTGTATCGTTTATAACTAAAATTTTATACGTCCATGAGATTCAAACTTAAACCGCGAGAGGCGGATTCGCATAAAGGAACGTTCGGAACCGTTTTGGTAGTCGGCGGATGCCGCGGCATGTACGGGGCGCCGTCGCTGTGCGGGAGTTCCGCGCTGGCAAGCGGCTGCGGACTGGCGCGCGTAGCCGTTCCGGAATGTTGTCTGGAAGTCGTGGCGGGATACGACCGCCAGTACACGACGATTCCCTTACCCTGCGACGAGTCGGGGAAAATATCGAACGCCGCGCTCAATCCGATTCTGGAAGAAGCGCAAAAGGCGTCGGTAATCGCTATCGGTCCGGGGCTGGGACAGTCGAAGGAACTGGACGAGCTGGTCAGAGTTCTGTATAAAAAATCCGACAAACCGATGGTAATCGACGCGGACGCACTCAACGCCCTGTCGAGAAGCTCCATGAAGTTCAAGGCGACTTATCCGAGAATTTTGACGCCTCATCCGGGAGAATTCGCCCGACTGTCCGGCATTTCCTCCAGAATTTTACGCGTTGAGCAGACGGTCGCCGCCAAGAGCATGGCTGACGAACTCAGCGCGATTATCGTTCTTAAAGGACACAAAACCATTGTAACAAACGGCGTCAATACGTATACCAACAAGACCGGCAACCCCGGCATGGCAACCGGCGGGGCGGGCGACGTCCTGACGGGCGTTATCGCCGCGCTGGTCGCTCAGCAGTACGACCCGTTTGAAGCCGCGCAAATCGGCGTCTACGTCCACGGTTTGGCGGGCGACCTCGCCGCCAGATCCCTTGGGGAGACGTCCGTTACTGCCGAACGCATTTTAGAGTTCCTTCCCGCCGCGTTCAAAAAGCTGGAAAAAGACTCGAAATAAACAACCGGATCGCGGCAGTCCCCTCCTCTCGATGAAAATCTCACGCAAAGTCCGCAAAGAACTGAAAGACGGTAACGGAGCTAATAAACAATGCGAGCCACGGGTGTAAACCCGTGGGCGCGAGCGAAGCAAGCGGATTACGCTCCCGCTAACGACCTAAGGAACTCCCTCTGTCCGTATATATTCTTTTCAATCACCTAGTGAAGAATGCTATTATACGGGTTAGTAATTCTATAATTATCCTGGTTATAAAAAATCCTACAATCAATAAAACATCACAAATAGAACAGCATGCTGCAAACATTTCGATTGGAGTATTAATATACGATAAAAATAAATAACCAAATGTAACAAGGACTATAGGTGACAAATAACAAAAGATTAAGCATATTATAAATACAGTGATAAATACAGTGAAATTATTTATATCATGATTTATATGATTTTTAATCCAAACACAAAAAAGCGCAATAACATAACTTAAACTACAAATTAACGCAAGTATCATTAAAGCGCCTAATCTGGAATCTTCAAATCCATTATGGATATAACATATTCCACAAATGATTAATAGGAGAATTGGAATTAAAGTTATTAAACTGTAGTTATAGAATTCAAAATACCTTTCAAAACGATTAAAGGGAAAATATTGATCATATACATTTGAAAGGGTAGAAAGGGTAGATATAATTCCAAGGATAATTGAACTACTTGCCACTAACATATAGCAAACCTTATAAGAATACTCACCTGAACTGCAAGATTTTATGAACATTAATCCACCAAGAATTAATAAGAATATACTTATGAACCATTCTAGAAATTTTATTCTTCTTTTTTTTCTTATCTGTCTTTTTTCTTCAGCTTCGCGTTGTTTACGTGCATTTTCTTCTTGCTTACGCTTTTCTTCTTGCTTACGCTCTTCTTCCTCCTTACGCTTTCTCTCTTCTGCTTCGCGTTTTGCAATTATACAAGGGCGGTTATCAGCCCAGAGTTCCTGAGATCGCTTGTAAATTTGATCTGCCCGACAGTCCAAATTGTATTTGCCCACCTGACGCAACGGTTCGATAATCGGGTTTTCCGGGAACGGAGCGTTCACGTCATCATATCCAGGCATGACGGCAAGAACCGTCATGACAGCTTTGTCGATAAACGATTTGACGTAGTCCTGATAACGAGCTTTATTGTCTTCAATCTTTTGCTGACATTTTTTAATCGCTTCATTGCATTTAACTTTTCGTTCCTGTTCAACTCGAGCCAATTCCCGCTTTGCTTGTTCGTATTTTTTGCCGCATTGAAACTGCTCCATGAAATCAAAAAACTGATCGTATGACAACTGGTCGGTTGAAACGTTGACGTCTTTCTCAGAACATTCTGGATTTCTTGAGATGGCATTCTCCAACGCATTGCGAGTTTCTTGCGGCATATCTTTCCAGAGTCTGTCTTTGCGTTCCTGCCAGGCGTCAAATTGCGCTTGCGCCTGAGCAACAGCGGCGTTTGCCTGCGCTAATGACTCAAGCGTAAACGCTTTGAGCTGTTCAATAGCCTCTTGTAAACCGCGATTTTCCGCCTGAATATTGAGTATGTCGTCTGTTATCGGCGGCAATGTGATTTCTTTATATTGAATTGTCTGCTGTTGTTCGATAATCCTGGGCGCAATGGTAACGTTAATATCCTCAATCACCGGTTTTTCAATAACCGCGTCTTTCGATCGTTCAGGAAGAGAAAATGTATACTGCTGAAACGTTTTTCCCGTCAGCGCCTGCTGAACCCGATTTACCAGTTCCACAATCGTTTCCGGCGTTTGCTCGGGAACTTCATAACGGCTAATCGGTGAAAGATGATAGAACAACGAACTATGCTCTGTAACGCTGAACGTCCCAATTTTGTACGGCAAAACTCTCTTATGAAGAGCTAACGCCATTGTAACTTCTCGAAGAATATCGGGAGAAACGTTTGCATCTTGCGTCCAGACGAACAAAAGGACTTTACATTCTTCTACCGCTTGAGCAATTGCAGATCCGTATTCCATCGTATAGTTGACTCCGACGCGGTCAATAAAATACGAAATATTCCGCTTTTTGAGTTCCTCTTCAATCGGTTCAACCAAGGCGGCGTTAGAATGTCGATAGGAAATAAAGACTTCGCCCGTTACCAACGGCGCGGTCTTTGTATCGACCGGCAGCGGGATGTCGCCTTCCAAACGGCAAAGCGGCGTTTGCTGTTTGTTCATTTCTCTGGCGGTCTTTTCGACGTTGCTGCTGACGTAGCCCACAATTTGAGCGACGCTGTCGTATCGACGGTTCATAGCGTCCAACAAATGCGCCGTAAAAATGCCGTGTTTGCGGTTGTCCCATTCGTATGCAGCTTGACCCTCTTTGCAGGAATTGAGAATCGCAACGTTCGAGACAAATTCCGGCTCGTTTTCTTTTCTTCTCAAAAC
>JAZRTH010000046.1:0-18985 GCA_045651945.1 Thermoguttaceae bacterium | reverse complement strand
TAACCGGATTGATAATGCGTCGTTTGCGGTGCTTTTTTTTCCACCAGGGGTCGGGAAAATAAATGTGGACCGCTTCAACGGAGTCATTTTGAAGGTTGGTTGTAAAGATGGGCGTTGCGTCGCCGTCAATCATCATCGCGTTGGATACGCCCTGTTCGTTATTGGTTTTTGCCAGTTGTAAAGCGCAATAGGCGGCGTAATTATGAGCGACTTCGATTCCCAAAAAGTTATGGTTTGGCGTTTTTACAGACTCATGAGCCATGAAAAGCCCTTTTCCCGAACCGATTTCCACTTCCAGCGGCTGTTGAACAGGAAAGGCAGACTCGGCGCGCCAGTTTTCGTCCAGTTCGCGACCGTTTAACAGGTACTTTTCAAAGTCGAGTCGGTGAGTAATTTTTCGCAAGTATCGGCGAGGCATGGTTTTAAAAAGAATTGACAAATCTGTAATGTGTGTTTACCATAATCCGTTCGGTTATCGAACGAATTCCGAAACGTTTAATGATTGCAACGTATTTTACCAGAACCAAAAGAAATAACAAGCCCCATCTGATATTCATTTATTAAGGGATGCGATAAATCTTGGGTTGCGAAGATAGATAGCTTTTATTTTTGAACGTAAATTATGTGTACTCTGCGCTAATTATGCACAGTTTTTACTTTTCTCTGTTTCCCATAACCGGCGTACCAGAAGAACGTCGCCACGATCGAATATTGTTAAATCGGGTTCGAATGGGTTCAGATCTGTTTCTGGAGCAGCTGAAACCGTAATCAACCAGATACCCGGTTGACTGACCGATTAATTCTCCTTGCGGCGAATACTGTCGCGTATCAAAAGAAATGATTTCTCCTGGAACTGTCAGACTGATTAAAGACGTGGTTACAGTTTTTCCTTGCGATGTTTCGTCCGTTTTTTCACATTTCCAGACGTGATGCACTTTTCCCATCACGGAATAAGGAAACGAAGTGGGCGAAAGCTGATAGAGCGAGCTGACGGACAGATTCTCTTCTCCGTCTTTTTTGAGGTAAACTTTACGTTCCTGACGCAAAATTTGCGGCAAATGAGCGCTGGCGTCGCTGCGCCATGTTTTAATTTCAACTCGTTTATTTTCGTTTTCAAAAACAATCTGTTCCCAGAAACATGGATAAGACGCGCCTTCAATTTCCAATACCAGATTGTTTTTGGTTTTAAAGCTGACGGGCTTCATGTCCGAGCTTTCTTCCCAATAGTTTGAACCGGTTGTTTTAGGTTGGGCATTCCATTTTCTGCCAGCTCCGCTAAGAGCAGATTCCCACGTCAGAATAAACTGATCCGGGAGTATCTGGGAAAGGGTAACAGTATATTCAGCAGAGGATTTTCGTGAAAAGCTTCTTTTGGTTGGTTCCGAGGCGTCTTCAGAAAGAACAACGCGAAAACGTTTCCAGGCGCCTTCCGGAAATCGTCCCCACTGATGGGTGGATGCAATATGATATACGTAATCCTCTGGAGCAACGGAGGTGTAATCAGAAGGAATAGTAACGTCTCGTATAAGCGAAGGCGGTACAACAAGCGAATTGTTTTGTTTGGAAAATCGATGAGGTTCGCCAGGACGGCGCTGAAGAATGCGAAATCGCGGCGAAGGAAGATTTAAATCGCGAACGGTCGAAGCCGGAACGAGTTCTATATCGGCGGGATCTGGAGTAGCGGGAACTTCTTCCGTATCGGCGGCATCTGAATAAGATTCTTCTGTAAACGGAACTTCAGCGTCAGACTCGATTTGCGCCCTAAGCGCTCCGGAAATAAACAGTACCGCCATAAGCAACAATGGAAACGTCGATAGAATCCGGGTTCGCGTCATGGCTCTGGGCGGTTTTAAAAATATATGTCAGTAATACGTCAAAGCAGTAAGTTCAAGGCGTTTTTCTGACTAAAACATAATAATACAGTCTATCCACAGTATCGGAAAATCGGGCGAGATAATTTAGGTGAATGTAGTATGCCGATACATTATTAATAATTATTGCTATTTTATGAAAGTTTTCAATAGGGGGTTTTTAAATATTGTCGAAAAAATTTGGCGCGAAGAGTTGACGATTAGAAAAAGGCCTTTTTCTGTATTATCTGTATTGCCTGATTTGATATTTTGTGTCTAACTAATTATTCCCTTGAATAATCCGCTGACGAATAAATCGGTTGACCTCATCTGGACAAATCAGAGCAAGAACATGTCCGGCGCCTTTGACGATTTCATCCGGATGAGTGTATCGAATCGGCAAGAGACGGTCAGCCGAGCCGTGCAAATGCCAAATCGGGAAAGGGTAATCCACAGGCTTGTCGCGCCAGGCGCAAATCATTTTCAAAACGTTATGACTGCGCTGAACCGGGCTGTCAATAAGCTGGTTAAGTACATTTTGGGCGAGAAAAGTGATATGCTTTCCCCGAATCCAAATTTGATACCGCGCCCAGAGTTTAACGAGTTTCCAGTTTCCGTTGGGAAACAGACAGGAGATTTTCCAAAAGACTCGGGAAGCCGGCGGGATTTCCGTTCCGCCGCGGATTGACGCCAGGAGAAAACAACCGCGAACGTCGACGCCGCGTTCTGCCAGATACCCTCCGATAATCGGCGAAACCATTCCGCCAAACGACAGCCCGCCGACGTAACAGGCGTTGTCCGCCGCTCCGTTTTCCGGGTCAAAATACTGCTTATAGACGTCCTCCGCCCATCGCAGAGCAAACTCCTTGAGCGTTTCCCCTTTCACCGGCTCAATCCAGTTCGGGACGACCACGTCAACGACGTCGCTTAACGCCTGTTTCTGCAAAACGAACAAGTCTTCAGTACACGCCAGACCGGGGAATAAAAACAGTTTCATAATTCAATTAGCAATTGTCAATTATCAATTAGCAATTGAGCAAATTGGTCCAAATAATTGAAAATTGCTAATTGCTAATTGCAAATTATTATGCCCGTCCCCAGTCGAAGGCAAGGACGTCGCGCAGGTCGCGGGTTCCGAAGGCGAGCATGACGGCGCGGTCGAAGCCCAGCGCGCAGCCGGCGCAAGGGGGGAAACCGGGCGCTGGGCACGGGCGAGAGGACGAGGTTTTGTTTCCAAACGAGCCTGTTTTGGCGCTATCCTCTTCCAATTGGGAGCCGACCCTGTCGGCGCGGAGGGCGTCGAGGAGTATCGAGTTCGGCGGAAGCGGGGCGTGCCCGTCTGCAACGCGCTGACGGTTGGTGAACTCGTGCCGACGCGCCAGTTCGTCCGCGTCCGCCAGTTCGTGATACCCGTTCGCCAGTTCCACCCCGCCGACAAAAAGCTCGAATCGTTCCGCAACGGCGCCGTAAGGCGCGTCAACCACTTTCGCCAAGGCGGACTGCGTCGCCGGGTAATGATACAAAACCGTCGGGCGCCATTGATCCGGGTCGTCGTTGTTGAATCCCAGCTTGACCTGAACTTTTTCCGACAGAATCACGTCCAGCCAGGAATCGCGGTCGTTCGGGTCAAACCCTTCTGGAACGCCCAGATTTTCCGTCTGACAGTAGTTGCGAATCTGTTCCATGGACGCGTCAAACGGGTCGAGATTGGCGTATCGGAGAAACGCGTCTCGATAGGAAATCCGCTCAGGCGTTTGAACGGTCAGCCGTTCTTTGAGCAGCGTTTGACAAAGCCCTTCCAGAACGCTCATGCCGGCGTCGAAATCGTCGTTGACGCCGTACCATTCGATAATCGTGAATTCCGGGTTGTGACGCTGACCGTATTCCCCATCTCGAAACGCCGGGCAGATTTGGTAGATTGACCCCATGCCCGCCGCCAAAAGCCGTTTCATGGCGAATTCCGGCGACGTCTGCAGAAATGCCGGCGAGGCGGGACGAGCTTCGGAAATCTCAGCGTCCGTTTTTATCGTCATCGGTTCCAGCCAGCGGTCGATGGTTGTATCGCGGGAAATTACCGGCGTCTGACCTTCCGTATACTCCCGGGAATCGAAATAGTTCCGCGCCCGCTTGAGCAGATTGGCGCGCAGTTTTAACGCTTCTATTGAACCAGACGGACGCCAGGAAACAGGAGAATTCTGAGATGTCATGATAAAGTTGAGGAATAACGGATTGCGAGAAACAACAGCAACGCCGCCTTGCCGCTATTTCCACGGCCACCAGTCGGTTGCTCGCTGCAAGAACGTTTTCTTTTCCGGTTCTTTTTTGGGTTGTGGGGCTGTCGGTTCCGGTGACGGCGCAGACTGGCTGGGCGTCGGTACGGCGACGTTCGGATTCTTCCCAAAGCCAAACAGGGTTTTCTTTTGGTTCGTTCCGCTGAGTTGCGTGGGCTGGGCGGAGGGCGGCGTTTGTGTAACCGGCGTTTTCCCGAAGGCGGAATCGGCGGACAGCCCAATAGCGCTGCTATGCGGCGCCGCGACAGCTAACGGAGCGCTGGGCGCGTTCCTCAATTCGACGCAGTCTTTAAGGAATTGCGGCCAGTACCCTTGCTCATAGCGCCAGCAGTATTCCAGTTCCCCTTGAGCGAATTTGTCTTTAAGCGGGAGCAGGGTTTTGTATAGTTCCCGTTGTTCGTATTCCGAAAAATAAAGGTCGGAAACGTTGATATTATCAATCCACGCCTCGCCCTTCTGAGGGAGTTCAAATCCGAGGCACAAATTATCCATGTTTTCCAACGGTAAATCGTTAATGTGGAAGAAATGCTGCCGCCATCCACCCTGCTGATTGGCGGTTGGGTCTTCGGGTTCTCGACAAATCAGCATTTCCCGATAGACGTTTTTGTTTCCGCATTTGGCGCGAATAAAACATCGCAGAGGCACGTTTGGATCTTTTTTAACCCACATGCTTACCGTGAACCGTCCGGTTGCGTCGGCTGCGATTTCTTTGCTGTAAACCGCTGTCGGCCAGCCATCGCAGGCAAGATGCAAAGAATTCTTTCCGCTGGCTGCCGTGCGACTGTCAATCGACGCTCCAGACGCCGAAGTCTCGGGCTGATTCGGGTTCTTCCAAACGAACCATTTGGGAATGGGCTGGGCGTTGTCGGCGGGCTGTTCGAAGTCCGGGTTGTCAAGACTTCTCATCGTTCGTGCCGTCTTAAGGGATTCCGCCCGATTGACCAGATCGACAAGACTGGTTCTCATCTGGTCAATTGTTTGCTGACTCCAGACAACCTCTGGACGGCTTGGCTGAACCGGCGCGTTAAATCGAACGACCTGTATTTCAAAGGGCGCGAAATAGCTGCGCCAAATGAGCTGCGGCGAGGCGCCGCTCCCAGTCCGCGCTGCCGCGCGATTGCCAAAATCCGCTCCCGTTGGTCGCTTTGATTCATCAATACTACTGTCTGGATTCAACGGCGCAACGTTCTCGTAAACCAGTTCCGGGACGTTATCGACAAAGGCGGAGCCTTTGTTGTTGAGTTCGGAAAATCGGTAAAGAACGTTGTCCAGACGATACGATGCGGATGGGGGCGTTCCGCCAGCTGAGGCAAGGTTAAGCCGGATTTTTCCTGCAATCCGGTACGGCGTTGTGTTGATCGCGTAAGCCCAGGTGGATTGCCCGTCAGAAATCCAGCGGCAGACGATAGCATTGGATTGATTCTGGGTGGCGGGTATTACCCGCCCCAAATTGCTATCATCATTATTTGTCGCGGACAATGTCCGCTCCCCGGAAATTGCCTCGTTATACGGTCGATTTGCCAGACATCGAAACGCCGCCATCGTGTTGACGACAGACTCTTCTTCGCCTAAGGCGAACGTCCAGCCGCCGTCGAAAAATTCCTGCGTGTCCCAAAGGGCAAGACTCTGGATAAACCGTTTGCGGTTTTCAATTCCCGCCGGAGTTGGAATGCTGTTGAGAAGGGCGAACGTCGGTTTATACGGCGACTTCTTTTCAAAATCGGTCAGGCGTATTTGATGGCTGGGATGATAAAACAGACTGGCTTGAATTCTCTGTCCGTTATGAGAACTGAAAAAAGCGTCTGCGTCCGGCATGACGTTCCATTGCCGTTGGGCTGCGGACTGCCGCAGCGTCTGTCCATTGATAACGCGCTGAGTATATGTCAGAACAATATTCTGCTTCGCGCCCAAACCGAAGTCCGGGCTAAGCCCGCATTGAAGCAGCGCGGTTTGAACGCCTGTCGTTTGCGGGATTTTTGGCAGCAGCGCGTTTTTGTGACAGCGCGTAAACAGCTTTGCGCCGGAAAGGTACAGTTTTCGGTTGGAACCGTCGGCTTGCAGTCTGTCGCGAAGCTGACAATAGAATTCAGACAGTTTGTCGCTTCGCCATTTCAGCCAATGCGCCTGCGCCGGTCCGTTAAGGAATCGCGCTCGAACCTGGAATCGCTCTGCGCCTTCGCCCGGCACGCGAACGCCGGTGTCGGCGGTAAAGCGGCGGATCGTTTCGTCGTCCATGCCCCACTGCGGCGGCGGAAGAACCAGCCAGGAGTTGTCTGTCAATTGAAGTCCCAATCCGGTAAAAGCTGCATGGTTTTTGTAACGGGACGTCAAATGAGAAACCATGTTCAGAATGAACTGTTGAACTTCCGGATGTAAAATGTTGTAGTACATAGCCGCGCCGTTTTCAGGCGGATATGCTGACAAAATCGTTTTGCCATCCGGACCGATCCATTGCAGACCGGACGTCTGCGGATCTCGGGTTCTGACTTTGGCTTCCAGATCCGGAACCGGCTGCGTTATTTCTATGGCGGGAATGAGCTGCATTTGCTGGCGGTCGAACATTCTCATCAAGGCTTCCAACGCGTCTTTTCGCATCGGATCGGAACAGCTTTGAGAGAAAATGCCGGTGTCGTACCGCGGCGTTGGCGCAACTTCCGGACAGGGCCAGATGGAACTGCCATCGCTGTTGACGGAAATCATGGCGCCGTTGTAGCCAACAAAATTGAGATATTCCACCATTCGCGACGCGCCGTCGTAGAACGTTTCCCAATTGTCCAAAGCCATGGTCGCGTTTTCTGACGCCGTCTTTTTGGCTGAGAACATGGCGGGAAACTGCGGTCTGTCCAAATACGCCGCCAGCAATCGCGGGGACGTTCCGGAATACGTCTTGGGGAGTTTGCCAATAACCGACATGACACGGATCTTGCCGTATCGGGAAACGACGTCTTCCCGAAGGTTATAAATTACAACGACCGGCGACTTCGTTCGCGGCCAAAATACGATTTTGTGCGTTTTCCAGGTTGGTTTGTCAAGCGACCGCTGCGAATCGACTGTAACATTGAATCCTGAATCGACGTTGCCGGGCGTAATTGCGCCTGCGGCGTTGGGTTCGATGATGCTGATTCCCGTTGTCTGTTCGGAATTAGACGGGTATTCAATTTCCAGAATGTGAGGAACGCCCATTCTTTCAATCGGGAACGTATACGCTTCCCAGCACGGATTTTCGCTGGGACGATTTGCCGCCAGTTCTGTAATTGGACCCAATTCGCATTGAGAAACGCGAGCGCTTCCATTGCCCAGCGGGTATTCCCACTGTTTTCCTCGCAGTCCCAAAGGGATTTGGGATAACCGTTCCAGCGGCTCCCACCATCGCGGATTTGCCGGGTCAATTTCTGCCGTCAGGCGCGTTTCCATTGCTCCTGTTTGTTCAGACGGCGCGTTCGTTGGGTCAATAACAGTCAACTGAACCTTGCGTGACGCCAGTTCTTTTGGGGACTGCAAATGAGCGTTTTCCAGCTGCTTGTTAACGGCGTCTGTTACGCGAGGCAGAATCGCGCCAACTTTTCTGCAGCTGGCTGTTATGACGACGTCGTAAACGCCTTCTTCCTGCGGCAGCGGGATATTGAGAAGGATGTCGCCGCCGGTCTGCGGAATCCAGGAGTATTCTTTTTCGTAGACTTCAAAGTTTTCTCGAGTGTGCTGCAATCGCACTTTGATAGTTGCCGGATTGTAGTCCGTCAGACCGTCCGCGGCAAGTTCGTATGGAGTCAGACGAGCGATAAAGCTTTCTCCCGGCGAGTAAACCAGGTTGTCACGATTTATATCCAAACGGAGGAAGTCGCCTGACGTTCGGCGAAGAGTCGCTTTAGCGTCATAGACGTTGAACTGAAATGCCTGATAGAACAAGTCTTCCCAGTTGATGTCAAACGTTTGCGGTTCCTGATTGTCCGCCGTGAGAGTAATTCGGACTTTGCAGCCCTTCTGACCGGTAGCGCAGACGTTGTACCCGTCGTATTCGCGGCTTGACGGGTGATGAATGTACAAAACGCCCTGTCGAACGGAATACGCCGCCGCCTGATCCGCTTCCAGACCGAGCGAGGTCGCTTCCAGAATTGCTCCCGGAGCGGAAGGATTGGTCGGATTAACAACCTCAATCTGCCCCCGCCAAGTGTGACGAGTTCCCGTCCAGGCGAAACGAAACGTACAGGTTTGCAAGCCTGTTGGAACGCTGGCCCCTTGTGAAAGCATGCTCGGCTGAGGAATGGACTCTGACGCCGTTGTTGCAGAAGAGTTGTTATATTCAGGAGATTGAGCGAGCAAATTCGCCGGCAGATGAGCGGGCGGGACGTCTGATGAACTGGTCGGCTGACTGTTACTGACCGGATATGAAATGCCGCCGGAAAGAGCGGCGCTGGGTTGAGCGTTATACGGAGTTCCCGAGAGATTTTGCGCTTCAACGACGTCCGTTTGACTTCCAGGCATAAACAACGCCGCCGCAGCGATTGCAATAATCGCCGCGACTGTTTTCTCGCGTATTAATACGCGCGCGCGTAAAATGTTGAAGTCAAAGCTGCTGTGCATGTCCTCTTTCCTGAACAGGGCGGCAATGCGGCGCCGCCCCTATACTCTATTCCCGGTTTTGTTTTCTAAATCAAATGTCTACGTCGAAATGATCGTGAGGATAGAATTCCCAACCGATGCGTTCCGCCAGTTTGGAAATGTACTCGCGGCGGAACTGCGCTCCGTTGACCGCGTCTGAACTGACGGTTCTGTTGGGCGGATAGACATACTGCGGAATAACCTGGTTGTCGTAGACCACTTTCTCCGCCTTGCCGTCGATAAGTGTAACAGCGTAGGTGGCTTTGCCCTGGTATACGCCGATGCCTTCCTGATATTCAAAAGACATCAGATAGACGCCGATAAGATAGTCTGCTTCAAGGTCTTTGGCAATTGCAATGAGATCGTCTTCCCCTGTAATGTTGTCTGGATAATTATCCAAACGGTTAAGAACTTCCTGCTGGGGAACCATTGTAATTTTGCTCTTCTTTTTACTGCCGAGTTTCAGAGCAATCTTTTTACTCAGTTCGGAACCGACCATGTTCGCGTTATCGCTGTCGGTATACGTCAACGACGGATCCGTCCAGCAAAGAACCGCCACCCTGCCTGTCATTTTAACTTTGCATGGCGGTTTTTCTTCCGTTCCATTAATGAGGTAAAACGCTGTTGTTACAAGCTGGCACCCGCCCTGAATCAATACAAGGCTGCTAAATGTCAAAATCAATGGAATTAACCATTTTTGATGGGAATTTTTGTGTTCTACCATTGCTTTTTATTTCGATATATGTAATAATAGATGTGGTTAGAGCCAAATGGTTGGTTTTATTTTATCGCCTTTGGCGGTTATAAGACGCGAGATTTTTCTATCTCACCTCTTAACATATAATTAACCAATGTTGATACTGTAGCGATTTTTCCCTAAACAGACAAGAGCAATTTTAAAATATTATGAAAGTAATCGGAATCGTCGGCGGCATCGCGTCTGGAAAGTCATTTTATACAGATATATTTGAGTCTGAAGGCGCGGTTACGTTTAAGGCGGACGAAGTCGCCCATGACGTGCTCAACGAGCGGACTATCAAAGAGAAAATCCGTCAGCGTTGGGGTGAGGAGATTATCAACGACAACGGAACGGTCAATCGACCGAAGTTGGCGCAAATCGTCTTTCAGGGAACGGAAGACTCCGACATGGAGCGTCTGTATTTGGAATCGTTGATTTATCCCCCGCTGAAAAAGCGTTTTGAACGTTTTCTGGACGAGTGCGAGTCCAAAGACGTATACTATATTATACTTGACGCGGCTCTGCTTCTCGAAGCAAGCTGGGACAAGATGTGCGATGCGATTGTCTTTATCGACACGCCGGAAGAGGTTCGTCTGGAACGGGCGAAAACGACTCGTGGCTGGACGGAAGCCGAGTTCCGTGCGCGCGAGGCGTCGCAGTTTTCGCTCAAAAAGAAAAAGAAGCGCTGCCAATTCACCCTCGACGGCTTAGCCAAAAAAGAGGACGCCGTCCAAGCAGTTGAGGAGCTGCTAAAGCGCGTGTAACGTCAATTAATCAAGATATTTATGACGATTATGAAATTCCATAGAGCAATTTTATCGTTATTGTTTCTAACGCTTGTTCTTTCCAGCGTTTACGCAGACGTCGTTCAGGTGGAAATTATCCAGCTTGACGGGGCGTCGATGGAGTATCCGCATATTTGGGGCAGGGAACTGATTAAAACAGACGCGCCGGGCGTTCAGTTTCGCAATCAGCGATTTGGCGACGCCGTATCAATAACGGAGTCCGGAACGGAAGCCTCGCCTGTCTGGAAGGTTATCGGGACGATGGACGCCTACGGGACGATTCTCATGCCAGACGGTTCTCGATATCGCTGCGGAGACGCAGCCGGGTTGGCAAAGTGGATTCGTGAACTCCCCGGCAAGATGAAAGCGAAAAAACAGGCGGAAAACGCGCCGGTTCAAGGCGACTTCGGGCTGTCGATCCCGCTCCAGCAGCAGATGTTAATCGATCTGAAACAAAATCTGCAAGAGGAAACCGCCGGTCTTGCCCCGGTGGAAATCCTTCAGAAATGCGCTCGCGGGCTGTCGGCTTCGTTTAAAATCTCTCCTGCTCAGGTTCAAGCGCTTAAAGAGCTGGATCCAATTGACGAAGAGCTTTCGTCGCTTTCCAAGGGCACGATTATGGCATACGTTTTGCGTCCGGCGGGGCTGGCTTTGGTTCCTCGCGAGTTGAACGGTCGGTTGATCTATTCCATCGAAACCGGTCAGAAAAACGTCAAACCGTGGCCAATCGGAACGAAAGTCGATAAACTTGAAGCGGAAGTTCTGCCGGACATTCTCAAAAAGATTCCCGCCAACATGAGGGCGGTTCCGCTTCGCGACGCGGTTGACTCCATTTCCGAACGTATTGACGTGCCAATGCTTTACGACCTCAACGCCATGGCTCGATACGGAATTGACATCGATACGGCAAAAGTTACAGTTACGGCGGAAAAGATAACCTATTTATCCCTGCTTAACAGAGTTCTGAGAATGCACAAGCTCAAGGCGGAACTTCGCATGGACGAGAACGGCGAGCCGTTCTTCTGGGTTACGACGACCAGACCGCTGTAATTTAGAAAGCAGAGTCTTTCCAGTTAGGAGTGAGGAAGGAGGAGTGAGGAGTTTTTAATTGTCGCGTCAACGCGACAATTTCTACTGCCTACTGCCTATTGCCTCTTGCCTCTTTCAGATTTTTTTGTAAAAAAGGGGGATTCTTCCCGTCCCCCCTCTTGCAAGAATACGGGAATGTGGTATATTGTTTATATCTTTTGAGAAACATTGTTTTCGAATAAGATACGCCCGAGTAGCTCAGTTGGTAGAGCAAGCGGCTGTTAACCGCTGGGTCCTAGGTCCGAGTCCTAGTTCGGGCGCTTCTTTATTTCTTGTAGAAATTTTATTTTGCTTAAATCGAAAAATTTGTTTTGATTTTTGTTTTTTTCTGCTTTAATTTTTCCTCTGGGGGCTATTATTCTTTTTAATTAAGCGCTATAATAAAAAAGAATGTCATTAGTTACAAGCTGCGAGCCGCAGATTTTGATTATTTTATTTAATAAAAACAATTTAACTGCATACCGCCAGTAACTGTTTAAAACCTGTTCCCCTGTCCCCCCTAAAGGAGTGCAACGTTCATGGCTTATTTTCAAGATGTAGAAAAAATTCAGTATGAAGGACCAGATTCTGACAACAATCTGGCGTTCCGCTATTACAATCCGGACGAACTTGTCGAAGGCAAGGCGATGAAAGATCATTTGCGATTCAGCGCCGCTTTCTGGCACTGCATGCGAGCCAACGGCTCTGACCCGTTTGGCGCTCCGACAATGTACATGCCGTGGGACGATGGCAGCAATAGCGTTGCGAACGCTCAAAAACGCGTTCCCGTCTTCTTTGAAATGCTGGAAAAACTGCAGATGCCGTATTTCTGCTTCCATGATCGCGACATCGCTCCGGAAGGAGATACGCTCAAGGAAACCAACGCCAATCTGGACGAAGTCGTCAAAGTATTCAAAGACGAAATGGCGCGAACGGGCAAAAAGCTCCTTTGGGGCACGGCGAACCTGTTTGGAAACCCCCGATTCATGCACGGCGCGGCGACGTCCTGCCATGCAGATTCCTTCGCTTACGCTGCCGCTCAGGTTAAGAAGGCGATTGAAGTTACCAAGGAATTGGGCGGAGAAGGCTACGTGTTCTGGGGCGGTCGAGAAGGTTACATGTCCTGGCTCAACACCGATATGAAACGCGAGCTGGATCACCTGGCAATCTTCATGCACATGGCTGTCGATTACGCCAAAGAAATCGGATTCAAGGGTCAGTTCTACTTTGAACCCAAACCGAAGGAACCGACCAAGCATCAGTATGACTTCGATTCCGCCGCGTGCATTAACTTCCTCCGCGCCAACGGATTGGAAAACGACGTCAAGATGAACATCGAAACCAACCACGCGACTTTGGCGGGTCACGCTGTTGAACACGAACTGGACTACGCCGGTTCTCAGGGCATGCTCGGTTCTGTCGACGCCAACAACGGCGACATGCTTCTCGGCTGGGATACTGACCAGTTCCCGACGGACGTCTATCTGACGACCAAGATGATGCTCGTTATTCTCAAGTACGGCGGATTCACGACAGGCGGTTTGAACTTCGACGCCAAACGCCGCAGAGAAAGCTTCCAGCCGCTGGATCTGTTCTACGCTCATATTGGCGGCATGGATACGTTCGCCCGCGGTTTGAAGATTGCGGCTGAAATCCGCAAGTCCGGCGAACTGGAAAATATGGTCAAGGAACGTTACAGCTCCTGGGATTCCGGAATCGGAGCCGATATCGAAGCTGGCAAAGTCTGTTTCAACTGTCTGGAAAAGTACATGCTCGAAAAGGGCGAAGTTGCTCCGTTGTCCAGCGGTCGACAGGAACTGTATGAAAACGTTTTCAACAAGTACATTAAATAATTAAATGAGTAGCAAGTAACGAGCAGGAGCTGCGAGAGAAGCGTTTTGAAGCCGCCTCGCGCAACTCCTCACTCCTCATTCCTAACTCCTAACTGTTTATGAGAACCCGTCCCCAGCGAATAGCTTTGTCGAGAATTGTCAATACGGTTATAACGAAGAGCGTTTCAAACGCTTCTCCGGTTCTTTCTGCGCCGACGCAGCCAGACGTTCCGCCGTCGGTTGAAGAAGAAGTCAATCCGTGGGCAGGCAAAACGATTCGAATTGGTTTTAGTCCTTTTTTAAGCCATGTTCCCATAACGTTTAATTTGGAACAAACGGCTCAGGAAAATGACATTCCGATTGAAACGACTCAGGGTTCACAGGAAGAAATTCGCCAGATGTTTTTTAATGACGAGCTTGATCTGGCTCTGGTTTCGTTGACTGATTATTTTCAGCGTCCGGAATCGTACATCTCGTCTGACGTCTGCGTGTGCAGCGAAGGTCTGGTTCGTTCAGTACTGCTTTACGGACGCGTTCAGCAGCCCAATCAGATTAAAACGATTGCTTTGTATCCGGTTTCGGAGACGTTCGTTCTCATGACAAGGATATTATTGGCGGAGCGTTTTGACGTTCATCCGGATTTTCTCTTTTTGGACAAAACGGATAAATGGGAACTGACCAACGCTGACGCTGTACTTCTTGTTGGCGAACGAGCGCTTCGTCAGCCGTCTCGCGGGGATCGCTTTTCTTTTGTCTGGGACATGGGGCAGCGTTGGACTCAATGGACTGGCATTCCTTTTATTTATTATTTCTGGCTGGCGAAAGACAAAGCTCTCGGACGCTTCATCGCTCCGACATTGTCTCAGACGCGCGATAAAGGCGTAGAACAGCTTCCGAGCCTGGCTCTGCAGGAGGCTCGCCGATTGAAAATCGATCCGGAATACTGTCACGATTATTTGAACTCCAAATTGTCGTTCCGTCTGGGAGGCAGACAGCGCAAAGGCGTTGAAATTTTCTGCCGTCTGGCAAAAAAACATCTGCTTATCGATATCGGCGCCCCGATTCCGTTCTACAATCAGTATCGGTTCCGCCGACGCGAACAGGAGCTGGCAACTTGGCAGGATCAGGATAAAATCGAACAAACTGACGCAGAGTAGACGTAATATATATGTGAGGACATATCCGGGGAGCGGACATTGTCCGCGAAAATCAAAGGTTGATTGTTTTTAGGCGGGTTATACCCGCCCCCCTGTTATGCGTATATTTTCGATTATTCAGATACTGTCGATTCTTGTATGTTCATCCATAGCTCTGGCGCAATCCGCTCCAAATTTGGAAAAGGCGAAAAGTCTTCAACAGCAGGGACGATTCCCGGAAGCGATTGAAGCTTATAAACAGCTTATAGAAAACGACGACGAAAACGTCAGCTTGCAGCTCGGTCTGGCGGACTGTTATCTGGGGAATCGGAACTATTCCGAGGCGTTGATGGTTCTGTATTCTGTTATCGCTCAGGACAAAACGGTTTTGCAGGCTTATGTCAAACTGGCGCAGCTTAACGCCGTTCAGCTTCACAACGTCGCGGACGCTCAGGCGATTCTCGATAAAATGACAGATGCCAACCCGGAGTCGGCGGAGGCGTTTGCTCTCAAGGCGCAATTCCTGCTCCAATGGGGAGAAAAAGATAAGGCGTTAGCCGCCGCCGGAAAGATGGTTCAGCTGGACAAGTCGCCGGCAAGCGCTTTGCGTCTGTTACAGATTTTGATCAAAGCCGATAAAATTGAAGAAGCGGAAAAGGCGTTGGCGGAATTGAAAAAAGCGCCGTTCGCGCCATTCATGATGGACTTCTTTGACGCTCAGATTCTTATGGCGAAAAAGAATTGGGCGGAAGCGGTCAGCAAGTTTGAAGAGGTTCTTAAAGAAGCGGAATCGAAGCCGGAATTGTCGCCCATGGCGGCGCAGACCTATGAGTTTATGGGGTCTTGCTGTGAACATCTGTCTCAGTTTGACCGTCAGCTGGAATGTTTCAACGAGGCGTTGGACTACAATCCGAAATCCTTGTCCGCACAGTTGGGGCGCGCGATGGCGTTGTATCATCTTAAACGCAACGCAGACGCGTTGGCGGTTTTCAACGAGATTAAAAAGACGATTGGCGATGCGGCGTTTTTCAGCGACCCGCGAATTCGCGCTTTGTATTTGAAACTGGAACTGGAACGGCAGAACTCTCTGACGCCGGAAGAACGGATCAAGGCGCAGGAAGAGTTGGCTAAACAGAGCGTCGATGAAGACAATCCAGACGATCCGGTTTCGATTTTGGCGCAGTGTGAACTGCTTTTGCGTCAGGATAAAGTTGAGGAAGCCAGAAATCTGCTGACCACAGCTCTGGATAAAGACCCTCAAAAAGCCGCGTACTGGGCGGCTCTGGCGATGGTCGAACTCAAGGTGAAAAACTTCGATGGGGCTGCGAAGATTATTGCCGACGGGAAAAACAAAATTGGTTTTTCTCCTGCGCTGCTCAACGTCGAACTGAAGCTCATTTTAAGTCAGGATAAAACCGCCGCCAAAGAAAAAATTGATCAGTTTGTTAAGGAACTCGTCTATCTGCCGGCAGAGCAGAAAGCGCTGGCGTTTAAAACGGTTGCTGAAGCGTATATTCTTCTGAAAGAATACGGACTGGCTCAGGAACTGCTGCAAACAGTTGAACAGCTCAATCCCAAAGACGAAACGGTTCCCTTTTTCCGGATGAAAGTCGCCTTTGCCGCCAACAACGCCGATTTGCTGTTACAACAGCTGGGTAAAGTCCAAAAGACGTTTGGCGCGGAATCGCCGGAATCGTATTTCGGTCAGGCGTTGTACGTTATTCTTCAGGTGAAAACCGGCGCAGCGCCAAAATCCGACTTGGACAAAGCCCGTGCGCTGATTTACAAGGCGAAAGAGCTTCGTCCTGGCTGGAAGGAGCTCCAGCAGTTCCGCCTGCCAACAAAGACGATGTAGACAGGGCGAGTGAACGTAAAGGATTTGAATTAGAGCCGCTGGCAAATATTCCCCAAAATAACGGCTCTATTTGATTCAATAATCTTTTAACATCCTGATAGTTTCGTCGTCTTCTGCGTTGAGGTCAACGCCGCGTTCAAGGAACCATTTAACTCGTTTCCTGTCTCCGCTCCGGACTGCGTAACACAGGACGGTTTCAAAATTATTATTTTTTGCGTTTATGTCGGCTCCGTGTTCTATTAACCATCGAATTCGTTCGGTATTTCCATTTCGGGCGAAGTCATGTAGAACAGAGTCCCCGTTGTTGTCTTTCGCGTTGACGTCGGCTCCGTGTTCAACCAGCAGTTGAGCCAGTCTAAAATTCCAATGCTGGGCAAGATAATGCAAGACTGTCTTTCCATATTTGTCTTTTGCGTTGACGTCGGCTCCGAGTTCAATCAGCCATGAGATTAATTTCAGATTTCCGTAATTAGCGGCGTACTGCAAAACCGTCTTTCCAAAGATGTCTTGAGTATTGAAGTCAACGCAATTTTTTTTGCACCACTGATCAAGGTTCGAGTTGACGGTTTTATAAGCGTTTTTCAAGACATCTTCTAAATCAATTTTGGCATTGACGTCCAAAAGCCGCGCAACAATCCATCGAATCGCCTTATGATCATTGTTCTTGACAGCATAATGTAAAATTGTCCAACCATATTTGTTTTTTGCATTGACGTCAGCTCCGTTTTCAACCAACCAACGAATCAATGTCAGTTTCTTGTTTTCGACGGCAATATGCAAGGCGGTATCTCCGAATGCGTTTTTTATGTTGACGTCGGCGCCATGTTCAACTAACTTTTGCGTCATTTTCAGACTCTTTTTCATGGCGGCAATATGCAAAACGGCGTATCCATGGTTGTCTTTTGCGTTGACATCGGCGCCGTTTTCAACTAACCAACGAATCAATTCCTGTTCCTTTGCTTCAACGGCTCTATGCAAGACCGTCTGTCCATAGTAATCTTTTACGTTGACGTCGGCGCCCAGGTTAATCAACCATTTCGTTGTTTGCTCAAAGTTTTTACTGAAAACAACATAATGTAAAAGAGGGCTTTCATTATTGAAGTCAGGGTAATCGCCGTTGCATTGCGCGTTGACGTCTATATCATGTTTATGAATCCAGCGAGCAATTTTCGCGTTATTGTTATTGTCAGCGTAATTGAAGCCGTTTTCTGCGTTATCGTCCTGTTTTGTTTTGAGGTTGTCGTCTTGTTCGACAAGCCACTGAATCGTTTCAAAACGGTTCTGCTGGACGGCGTAATGCCAGACCGACCAACCAAAATTAGTTTTTGCGTTGACGTCGGCGCCATGTTCAGCTAACCATTTAACCACATTAAAATGATTATACTTTGCAGAATAAAGTAACGCGGTAAATTCAAAACGTTTTTCTTTCGCGTTGACGTCGGCTCCATGTTCAGTAAGATATTTAATAGCTTCAAAATTATTATGGCGCGCGGCATTTAACAAGGCGGTGCGTCCATAGTTGTCTTTCACATTGACGTCGGCGCCATGTTCAGTAAGATATTGAATAGCCTCAAAATTATTACGATACGCGGCATTAAGCAAGGCGGTATGTCCATACTTGTCTTTTGCTTTGACGTCGGCGCCATGTTCAACCAAGAGTTGAATCAACTTTAGACCTTTTTCCTCAGCGGCACAAAGCAGAGCCGTTTCAGAGCATTTATCTTTTGCATTAACGTCTGCGCCGCGTTCCACCAGCCATTGCGCCATTTTCAAGTTGTGTTTTATAGCGGCTCTATGCAAGGCTGTACATCCATCGTTGTCTTTCGCATTGACGTCGGCGCCATGTTCGATGAGATATTTAATCGCTTCCAGATTCCCTCTTTCGATGGCATAAAGAAATACGGATTCAATTTTTTCTTGATTATTTGTCATTGCCGCATAGCGGTAAATCGAGCCGTTGTTTTTATCAGAGCGATAACTCAAATCAAAATTTTTTGTCCGAAACATCTGCTCAAAACGAATGACGTACAGTTTGCCAAACGCCTTAATGACGTCATCATTTAGGTTCTGTTGTTTGTTAAAACCGTCTTCAGGCGGATTCAATGGACTGTTCATATTGCTCCGTTATTTCGTGTTAATTATCGTGAGCGGAAAAGGAGAACTCTGCAAGCATTTTACATCGTTAAAATTATTATCTGTATTATACAAGAGTTTTTAATATTATACAACAGTTTTTAAGATGTTGTATTAAAATTCAGGATATAATAGTCGCTGCCATTCTGAGGCGCCATAAATATTGGGTTGCGAAAACAGATAATATGAAGAACTTGGGTGAGCGCCCTCTGGCGGGAGCGATGATAATTACTTGAACGTGGAGGCGTCAGCTGCTGCGAGTTGTCGGCTGTTGCTATTAGAAAAAACTCTTTTCGCAGAAAAACCGCTCCAGATCTGCTGGATCGCGGCTGTCTCAGTCGGCGGCGAGGCGCTGCTCCCAATCCGCGCTACCGCGCGAAACGTACACCGCTTCCGTTGGTTGCTTACATCCTAACCAATCAATAATAAAATTTCACGCAAAGAACTCATAATTTTTAAAACTTTGCGAACTAGAGCGTGAGATTTCTTCGGCGGCAGGGGACTGCCGCGATCCGGGCTGAACCATTCTTTCTGACGCTTCCCAGTTTTGAACGCACCCTTCCCGATTGTTTCCCGTTTCTCCCCCCTTGCTTTTTATTAAATAGAGATTATAATTTTATTAAACAATTTGAGAATAATTATCAAAAATCTCAAACAACGATTTATTTAATTGGAAGATAATTTGGTACATATTCCA
>JAZRTH010000045.1:0-8795 GCA_045651945.1 Thermoguttaceae bacterium | reverse complement strand
GGGCGTCCTTCCTGTTTGACGACTGCGCCCGCCGCCTGAGCGTGCTGACGAATCAATTCGTGCAGTTCCTGACGGTCGCCGCCCTGTTTAACCGCTTCCATCATGATGTTTTCGCTTGCCATGAACGGCAGTTCTTCTCTCAGGTTTTTCTCGATTACCTTCGGATAGACGACCAAGCCGTCACAGACGTTGCGGAGAATAATCAGAATGGCGTCGATAGCCATAAACGCCTGCGGAATGACAAGACGTCGGTTGGCGGAGTCGTCCAGCGTCCGTTCAAACCATTGCGTTGCCAGCGTCATGCCGGGCGACGATTCCAGACTCATGACAAAACGCGCCAGAGAGCAAATGCGTTCGCTTCTCATCGGGTTGCGTTTGTACGGCATGGCGGACGACCCGATTTGACTCTTTTCAAATGGCTCTTCCATTTCCTTGCGATGTGCCAGGATTCGGATGTCGGTCGCGATCTTGTGACACGTTTGCGCCAGTCCGGACAAAACGGCGAGAACCTGCGAGTCCAGCTTGCGCGGCGACGTCTGACCGGTAACGGCGTACGGTTCGTCGAAACCCATCTTTTTACAGACGCGTCGGTCCAGCTCGCGGACTTTTTCGTGATCCCCCTCAAAGATATCGAGGAAACTTGCCTGAGTGCCGGTCGTGCCTTTGGCTCCGCGGGTTTTGATGGTCGTCAAACGGTGTTCGAGGTCTTCCAAATCCATGGTCAGGTCGTACATCCAGAGCGTTGCGCGTTTGCCGATTGTCGTCGGCTGGGCGGGCTGAAGGTGCGTAAATCCCAGGCAGGCGAGGTCTTTGTTTTCCAAGGCGAACTTGCCCAGTACGCGAAGGACGTCTACCAGACGGGCGCGGACGAGCTGCATCGCTTCTCGGGCGAGAATGCAGTCGGTGTTGTCAGTTACGTAACAGCTGGTCGCTCCCCAGTGAATAATCCCTTTCGCGTTAGGGCAGACGTCGCCGAAAGCGTGGTTGTGCGCCATGACGTCGTGTCGAAACTTCTTTTCGTATTCCGCCGCGGCGTTGAAATCGATGTTATCCACCTGAGAGCGGAGTTCGTCAACCTGTTCCTGAGTGATGGGCAGCCCCAACTCCATTTCCGTTTCCGCCAGAGCGACCCAAAGGCGCCGCCACGTGCTGAATTTCCGCTGCGGGGAAAACAACGCGCTCATGGTGGAAGATGCGTAACGGGTAATTAACGGGTTGTCGTACTGATTGTAATCCATGGTTAGTTCAAATGGTAAAAGGGTGTTGGGAGCGAGAACCGGAAAGCGGGAATAGAATCTAATTTCATCAAGAGCAAATAACTATTCCCTGTTCCCCATTCCCTAATCCCTTATATTATCTCATATATATAGAATCTTTCAAGGCGGGGGGGAAAGAACCTGCTTGAGACGAGACCTTGATGACTGTTTCACAATAATAGGCTCCCAGATGCCGGATAAGCTCCAAATAGTATAAGGGACAGAAATAAAAACGCCGTCAGTTTTCATGACGGCGATTCTCGAAGAATTAATTGTTTTTTCGATTATCGCGATAGCGTCAGATTGGGCTGCGTTTTGTTATTTACCAAACGCGTCGCCAGCCGAACCGGACGAGGAAAAGCCAGCGCTGTCAGCTCCGTCAGCTCGCGTACCGCGTTCCATGTTAGCAACTTTTCGATACAACGCCAACGCCTGATTAACAGAGCTGTCAACGGCATTTTTAAAAATATCTTTCTTTGAGTTTTGACGTCCTTTTGCAAAGCCAAGCCTGAATTTTATTCATAGCCATTTCTTTGATCTTGCAATATTTAATCAATCCAATGGAAATGGCGGCATAAGGATTTACACATCTAATCAGCTTGTCTTCTCCAAAGACGTCTTTGCAAATATCTCGAACAAAAGGCAAGTTGCAACAGCTGCCTGTCAGCAGAACTTTGCTGATTGATGAAGCCGGAATGCGGCTAATGTCTAACGCTCTATAAAGCTCTCTTTTGAAACCGTAAAGAAGATCGGTCGTTCCATCGGGATAGAGAATTGTTTTTGATATATCGTCTGGAAATTTTGTCATGTTTGCAAACGATTGAGACGGGATATAATTTTGCGCTCTGCGAACGAATTCATTCCATGACAACTCCAATTCGTATTGATCCATGAAATATTCTTCGTATGGACAATCTTTGTCTTTGACTAAGGCATTCGAGAAATTATCTTTCAATTCTCGGCACTTTATACATCGCATGTAGAAGTCTTTCCCTGTTTTTATAAGCTGCTCTTCCATAATAGGATTTGAAGATTCCTGCGAACAGTCAATCGCCCATTGGTAGAACAGGTCGTCAAACAAACGTCCGCCCCAAAGCATGTCGCTCCAGGAATACTTGATACTGCCGTCCTTTAGAACAACAAATTCGCAAGATCCATCGTCAACATTAATTACAAAAAGGGCGTCATGAAGCATTTTTGCGACATCGTCATCGTTGTTTTCGTCATGATAATAACACAGCGCCCCAAACGCTCTATCCAGCAAACGGACATTGCCCCAGCCCGTCTTCTGCGCTATGTCGCGAAGACAAACTCGGTAGCTGTCAGACGCCCCATTGGGAACGCTAAAAATAACGTCTGTTGCAGATGGGGAGATGTGAAGGTTTTGTTTATTCGCTTCAGACAACAAATTGCTCAAAAAGCAGATGGCGTCCTGTCGGGATTTTTCAGAAACGTCGATATCTGAACTGAAATTCGTTGCCAATTCATAACCATTCGCTTCTTTCTTTTTGGGCGAGGTCCCTCCGAAAGCGTTAATTGCCTCCTGACCAAATTCGTTGATGCCGACATTTTCTCCCTTTGTTCGGTACAGAATAACCGATTTCATGCCATGAACCGAATCGCCGCCAACGGCAATGTTAAGCTCCTCTGCCGGACAGCCGCCAACAGATTGAGCCATATACGTGTTGCAAGACCCAAAGTCAACGGCAATAACTCTTTTTTTCATTGATTAATCCTTTCTGTATTCTTTATGAATTTTTGAGAAAAAACCTTTATCAATAATAACGTGCTTGTTCAAAAACGAAATCGGATAAAAAATCGCCGTCATGGATCCCGACGGCGATTCTCGAAGAATTAATTGTTTTTGCGATTATCGCGATAGCGTCAGATTGGGCTGCGTTTTGTTATTTACCAAACGCGTCGCCAGCCGAACCGGACGAGGAAAAGCCAGCGCTGTCAGCTCCGCCAGCTCGCGTACCGCGTTCCATGTTGGCAACTTTTCGATACAACGCCAACGCCTGATTAACAGAGCTGTCAACGGCATTTTCAATGTTGCCTTTATTGCTCTTTTTAAACGCTTTAAATCCGTCAGCGAAGTTTTGAACAAAATCGGCATAGAACTTTTTCTGCAAGTTGGGAATCACGTCGCCGCTGATCAACCAGGCCGCCCACGAGGGCGTCCAGGAGGTTGTTCGCGCCCAATGCTCAACTGCTTTGCCGCCTCCAAACGCCAAGATGCCGCCAACAATAATTGAGAAAGGTCCCAATGCAACCGATCCCCCAATTATAAGTCCAATAATAGCTCCAACAATTGTCATTGCAATCGTTCCACCCAAACTGGAGGCGACTCCTGTATCTCCATCCGCGTTGGTTGGTTTAAACTCAGGCAGATTGATAACAATGTTATCAAGATTCAAATCATCCGGATTAATGCCGTTAGTCCAAAACCAGCTTTTAATATCGCTGATGACAGAGTATTTAAGCTCGCTGCCAATACTATTAAATACAGGGGACAGGATATCGTTGATTTCTGCAGCGTTTCTGTTAAAAATTGAACTCAACGACTGTTCCAGATCAGTGAGCATACCGCCATTTTCTGAGAATTTGTTCAGCGTCGGCATAGCGAACTTTTCAAAGATCTCAGCAGCTTTTTGCGTTAACATCGTATTAACGTTATCGGACAGCGGAGTATCCATCAGCTTTTGTACAAACTTTGCTTTTTGCGTTTTAGCGTCTTGCTCCATAGCCTGAATTTTACCCATTGCCACTTCTTTGATCTTGCTATACTTAACCAAGCCCATGGAAATGGCTGCAAATGGATTCGTGCATCGAATCAGCTTTTCCTCTCCAAAGATTTTTTGGCATGCTTCGCGAACGAAGTTCCAGTTGCTGCTGCCGCCAGCCAAAAGAATTTTGTCAACTGAGGAAATCGGAATGCGGCTAACTTCAAATCCTCTGCGAAGTTCCTTCTCAAACCAGTTGAGAATATCCGTTGTTCCGTTGGGGTTGAACATTGTTTTTGACATGTCTGCCGGAAGCTTTGTCATATTCATGAATGACACAGACGGGTGATAATTTTGCGCCCGACGGACGAACTCTTCCCAAGGCAGCTCCAGTTCGTATTGATCTACGAAATACTCTTCATAAGGACAGGTATTGTCCTTGACCATGGCGTTTGAGAATTTTTCTTTCAGTTCCCGACACTTAATACACCGCCAGTAAAAGTCTTTGTTGGTTTTAATAAGCTGTTCTTCCGTAACCGGCATCGAATCTTGTGAACAGTCAATAATCCATTGATAGAACAGGTCGTCAAACAGGCGTCCGCCCAGAAGCATATCGCCCCAGGAATACTTGATATCGCCATTTTCCAAAATGACGAAGTCGCACGTTCCGCCGCCAAAGTCAACAACCAAAACGCTGTCATGAAGCATCTCATTGACAACGTCGTCGCTGGATTCATTTTGATAGTAACACAACGCGCCAAACGGTTCGTCCAGCAAACGCACATCGCCCCAGCCCGCCTTCCTGGCAATTTCAAGAAGACGGGCGCGATAGTCTTCAGACGCCTCGCTGGGAACGCCAAAGAAGACGTCGGTTTCAGCCGGTTCAATGTGAAGGTTTTGTTTGTTGGCTTCTGTCAGCAGGTTGGTCAAAAAGCAAATGGAATCCTGGCGAGCTTTTTCAGAAACTTCGATGTCCGGTTTGAAACTGGAAGCCAGTTCAAGACCGTTAGCTTCTTTCTTTTTTGGCGAGGCCCCTCCGAAAGCGTTGATCGCCTCCTGACCGAATTCGTTGTTGCCGGCATTCTCTCCCTTTGTTCGGTACATAATAACCGATTTCATGCCGTGAGCCGAGTCGCCGCCAACGGCAATGTTAAACTCCTCTGCCGGTCCTCCGTTAACGGATTGAGACAGATACGTGTTGCAGGTTCCGAAGTCAATTGCAATAACTCGATTTTTCATTGTTAAATTCCTTTCTGTAATCCAGATTTATTATTAAAGTTCAGAGTAATCGTCTGAACACTGAACATTTCCTTTTTTAATCACGTCGCCATTTTGGATAAGCGGTTCATCCAAAACAATAACTTCGTCTCCCGGGTCTACAAGTCCGATACGATCGAACTGATCCTTGAATTCATTGCTCCAGATAAATCGGCGGCGTTCCTGTTTGATCGGCTCGGGCTTTTCCGGCAGAACCTCAGCTCCATTCTGATTTTGAATAAGCGCGCCCAGTTGTTCTGCAAAATGCATGCGTTCTGATTTGGGGAGATCAAAACCGAGCGAGATGAAGTCTTGAGCGAGTGAACGCAGCTGCGCTTCCAGGTTTCGAATATCCAGGTTCCACAAAGAACGAACCCGTGGATACATAATACCAATGTATTTGTTACCCAAATTGCCGGCTTTGATCTTCGCTTCCAATTCGTCAATTTTTTTCGCCAATCGATTTTGTTCGTCGTTCAAAGTCTTGCGATCGTTTTCGGAAATACAATAGCTGCTGGCGAGAAACAGAACGATGGATTGTATGCGTTCAAAATACAGCGCGTTGAGTTTGTTTTTATAATCCTGACGGTCAAACACAACAGGCCGCTTCATCAAATGGAGAACAAACCAGCATGCCGCATACAAGAGCAATCGTTTAAAGAAACCGCCTTGAATGGTCTTTTTGACGCCAAAGAAAGAGCCTATATTAATAAATGACGATGCAATTGTCGCTGCAGCGTCTACGGCGGCAACGGTTCCGACTGCAATTTCCAATGTCTTACGAACCGTTTCGTTGGCTGTCGCCCAGAATATCAACCAGGAGAATAAACCAGCTCCAGCCGCTGCGCCTAAAAGCGTTGTCATGTCGCCGGGTTGTTTCATGCCGCCTGTCCAGGCAAAAAGACCGATAATCCATGCGCCGATAATTGCTCCAAGAGCTGCCATAATGCCAACTGCAACGGCAGGAACTTCCAATTTCAGTTTGGAACCTTCCGGAACCTGAATTGGCTTGAACAGGCTGCGAATGTAAAGCGGAAGATATTCGGGAATCGCGTTGGCGCCAAACACTTTTTGCATCCAAACGCTGCCAGGTTTGCACAAGTCGTCTACAAATTCAGGCTGAAGCGAATTGGCAATGGATTGAAGCGTGTTGCGATCAACAGGATTATCCTGATTCGCATTAGAACCCAGTTTATTATCCAGAGCTTTCATAAAGCGCTCCGCTCTGTAACCAGCCAGTTTTTGAGCTTCCGTAAACAGCTCTGAACCCGGAGTGAAACGTTCGTTATTCAAAATAAGCTCTGGATTTCCAATAAACGGCAGCTTTTTGTTCTTAGTGTCTGGAATATCGTCTTCCGGTTCTTCCCCGGGGTTGCCGAGAGTCTTTTTTGCGGCTCTGCCATTGCGAATTATCAGAACAATAATGACGACAAGCAACCCTGCTGCCGCCCATCCAGACCATGCGGCTTGCCAGGAAGATTGGGCTTTTTCCTGTTCCGCAGGCGCTGGCTGTACAGGTTGAGCTGTTTGTTGAACAGGCGGCGCCGCTGTTTGAGCGTTCGCTGTTGACGCTGGAATGTCCGTTCCGGGATCAGTCGAAGCGGGCTCTGCCGCCTGGGGCTGTGCAGGCGCATTGACGTTTGACGTTGTTGACTGCTGTTCATCGGCAAATACATTTGCCAATAACAATGTCATTAATAATAAAGATGAGAAAATGGCGTTTTTCAATTTAAACATAATGCCTCCGAAAACTGTGGTTGGGGTAAATCGGGATGAATCCTTTTATGGAATCCTTTTCTATTTTTATTAATAGCAGAGGTGTGACTAAAATTTGTTTTCGGGGCAAATCAAAATAACCGCATTTACATATATAAGAGATTTGCACAACATATTCTGATAAGAAATGCATGTCATACAATATATTGTTACCCCCGTATTTGGATAATGATGTCAAATTAGGAGTCTGGTTGTCTGAATCTTGAAAGATTTTAAGAGATTTTTAAATATTTCCAACATAATTATTGCACTATACGACAGTTTTGTCTGAGAAATCTATGAACAAACTGCCTTCGCAAACGTTGTTAGACGCCAACTTATCGAAAGAGTCTAAATTATGGCTCTTCCGGTAAGTTGGTACCTAGCATTTTTGCAGGTCAGTCCGTTCACGGATTTAACGGATTAAACGGATTTTCACCGATTGGTTGATTTAAGTTCATTATTTTTAATATTATTCTCAGTATAATAAACCTTTGAATAATAAGAAGACTTCAGAACAAAAGTTAAACAATCGGTGCGAATCCGTCTCATCCGTGTTTTCCGTGTGGGACCTAAACAGACCCAAAATTAACATTTTTTAGCTCCCAAGTACCAAATTGTCGGATGAACCTAAATTATATAAGAATTATTTGGATCATTGGCGTCCAATTGACTGAAGGGCTAAAGTTTATTCAACGGACACGGAAATGCGAAATCCGGCATGATAATCTCGATTATTGATATTCTGGTAACTTCGATTGGAATATGGATTATAACTATTTACGGAATACGCTTCAGCGGAACCGCGAAGAACTTTAGCGTCTTTTTTAGAAACGTATTTGAGTGGTTTGCTGGTTTCAGGACCGACGGGGTCAACTTGCGGTTGATCGCCAGGATACGGCGCGAACCAGTCGGCGCACCATTCCTCGACGTTGCCAATCATATCGTACAGTCCCCATGCATTGGGAGAAAAGCTGCGAACGGGAGTAATGTCTCTTAAAATAGACTCCGCAACGTTGCCATAATCGAGAATTTGCCCCCAATTTTCTTCTGAATTAGCGCGGCAAGCGTATTCCCATTGCGCTTCAGTCGGCAGTTGAACGTCTGCATTCATTTTTTTCGACAGCTTTTGGCAAAACTCCTGAGCATCGCGCCAGCTTACCTGTTTAACAGGGTAGTCGTCGCTTCTGGCATCATGTTTTATCTGTTTGTTAGCAGAACTTTTAGGCATAACGTCAAACCACATTTGGCGCGTAACCTCGCAGTCAAGCATCCAAAAGCCGTGAGTCAAAGTTACCTGATGAGGAATGGCATATTGCATATCCAAAATCTGTGATGAGATCACAGATGAAATGGATGTCAAATAGCCATATACTTTGCCTCGCAATAGTTCCAGCTCGCTTTCCAAATCCTGCCCGCGATATTTCTTTTTAATCTCTTTAAAATCCGTTTCAAAAGTTTTCAAATCATCTTCTTTTCGTTCATTAGCAATACTTCCAACCGGCGTAATTGATTTAATAACGTCCAGCATTTGTTCAATCGACATCTCTTCAGAAACCGGAACGCCATGGCTTCCCATGACAAATTCTCCCGGCGGGCACCATCGGAATGCATACTCTACACCGTCAACATAATAAACGATCTCATATGTCGGTGTGGGGATTTCCTCAAATATAGCCTCAATGATAACTTCCTTACCAGGCATAGTTTCAACAACCTGGCTCCAACCAACGAAGATGAAGCCTTCCTTAACGGGATCTGCGGGAGCTACAACCGTTGCACCCTCTTCGTATGATTCTCTTGC
>JAZRTH010000044.1:0-4218 GCA_045651945.1 Thermoguttaceae bacterium | reverse complement strand
GATGATTGGGCCTCCCGGTTCCGGCAAGACGATGCTGGCAAAACGCATGCCGACGATTCTTCCCCCGCTGACGCCGGAAGAGTCAATCGAAACAACTCGCATTTACAGCGCCGTCGGAGCGGTATCCGCCGAGCGTCCGCTGTTTGCCGTTCGACCGTTTCGCGCTCCGCACCACACCATTTCCGAACCCGGTCTGGTCGGCGGCGGTTCCAATCCCGCGCCGGGAGAAATCTCGCTGGCGCATAACGGGATTCTCTTTCTGGACGAGCTGCCGGAATTCAATCGCCGGACGCTGGAAGTCCTTCGTCAGCCGCTGGAAGAGGGGACGATTCTCATTTCCCGAGCGTCGGCGCACGTCAGCTTCCCCGCTAACTTTATGCTCGTTGCGGCTATGAACCCCTGCCCTTGCGGCTATCGCAACGACCCGCGCCGCGATTGTCACTGTTCCGTCCCGCAGATAGAACGGTACATCAACAAGATTTCCGGACCGCTGCTGGACAGAATCGACATCCACGTTGAAGTCCCGGCTGTGCCGTACAACGACCTTGTCTCAACAGAGGAAACAGAGTCCAGCGCCAGCTTGAGAGAAAAAGTCGTCAAGGCGCACGCCATTCAAGCCAAACGATATTCTCATTGTAAAATTCTGTACAATTCCCAGCTGACCGCCAGACAGATTCGGCAGTTCTGCCCGTTAGACGAAGAATGCCGCGGCGTCATGGCGTCTGCAATTAACGACATGGGGCTTTCCGCCAGGGCGCACGACAAAATTCTCCGTCTGGCAAGAACAATCGCCGACCTCGACAACGCGAAAGACATTCAGGTTGACCACCTGATGGAAGCAATCAATTACAGAACCCTCGACCGGGAATTCTGGAAATAACAAATTCATATAGCAATTCCATGACAAACAGGAACGTTACAGAATAGCAGTCCTATGAAACTCACTTCATCAATAGCGCTAATCACTTACAATGGCGAACAATTTTTTCAGCGTCAGTTGGAATCAATTGCTCAACAAACCCGCTTGCCAGACGAGTTGATTATTTGCGACGACTGCTCTTCAGACCGCACTGTTGAAATTGCCAAAGATTTTGCTTCAACCGCGCCTTTTAAGGTGCGGATATTCCAGAATCAAACGAATCTTTCGTTCGGTTTGAATTTTCGAAAAGCGTTTTTCCTTGCCGAGCATGACGTTACTTTTTTCTGCGACCAGGATGACGTTTGGCTTCCTGATAAAATCGAAAAAGTAATGGACTGCTACGAAAGGAACGAGACGGTAGGAATGGTTTTGTCTCGCGACATTGTTGTAGACGCCAACGAAAAACCGTTAAAACTCAAAAAAATCGCAGCAAAAAATTTTGAAGAACAACCGTTCTCAGGTTCTCAATTTCCAGAACTGCTCGCCCGTCGTTTTTTTTGCTGGCACGCTCATAATCTTTCCTGCCGCACTTGCTTTAGGGACATGCTGTTTACGAACGCCCCCCCTGTTTCCATCGTTTTTGATCAGTGGCTGTATCGCTGCATGGGCGCATTTGCTGACGTTCACATTATTCAAAAGCCCAATATATACTTCAGACGACACGTCAATAATTTGACGTCTCATTCAAAACATATTCGCAATCCTTTTGTGTTGCTTTATAATGTAATTAAAAGACATTATCAAATTGATCGATTAGTTAAACAAGTAATTGAATTTAGACAGGTTTCAGAATTTCTGTCAAACCAAAAGAATTTAAGATATCCTCAAGCAGCAGATTTTTATAAACGCTGTGAACAAATATACCAGCAACGGGTTAATGCAATAGAACACCCGTTCGTTCGTCCCTGGATTATTCTAAAGGAACTCTTTTCAGGGAATTATAAATACTGTTCCAAAGGTTTTGCAGAGGTTTTAATGGATCTTTTTGCACTTCCTCAACAATCCAATTGGGACAATTACCCTTCAGGGGAATTGATGACAAAGTTCAAAACGTACGACCAGATTTCCAAATAGCCTTGGCTCATTCGACAACGAACGCCGGTTTGCGGCAAATAGAATTCATATAGCTAGAACTGTTGTCTGCTCCCTACAGATATTGATCAAGTCCTTTTTCCGCACGAATGCGATTCTGTTCAACGCATCGCTTAAACAAATCTCCTGTAACAGTATTGCTATTTGATTTTTGGGGATGGTATAAATGATAATGAAAAGCCCCAAATCGAATATATTTTATCATTGCGCCAGAGCGTCGCAGTCTAAGTCCAAAATCACAGTCTTCCCATCCCCAGGATGTAAATTCTTCATCAAAACCGTTTATGCGAATCGCATCCGATTTCCAAAACGCCATATTGCAGCCATGGAATTTTGCTTTTGTTTGAAGTTTTCCAACCTCATAAACAAACCTGTTGCTCAGCCACCTGTTTCTGATTGCTGATAAATGGTATCCAAACCGAAGTTTGGGCGATAAGAAGAATGGTTTGACAAAATTTCCCGACTTCAGAATATTCGCCGTTGCAGATGACGCTATTTTAACTCTGGAACCGCAAACGCCGCGTCCAACCTGGGCGTAATAAACATGATCTTCAACAAAATGCCGTTCCAGAATACAATCGCCATCTATAACAATTATATATTCTGACGAAGCGGCGGCAATGCCGCGATTGCGTATTTTTGACAGCTGAAAGCCTTCGTCCGGCTGCCAGACGTGAATAATTGGAATCGGAGACTGCAAACGAAGCTGGTCGACGGTTTCTCGAGTTTCCTCGTTTGACCCGTCGTCGGCTATGATTATTTCTCTGGGCAGAACCGTTTGACGCCAAACGCTTTCAACGCTCAAACGCAGCGCCTGATGCCAGTTGTACGTTGTAATAATCAAAGACGGATTGACCACGTCTGTTTTACTCTTTTGCAGAGCAAACAAACCTGCGCTTTCAAACGTTTCGGCATTAATCACTGACGCAGCGCTGTCCGTCATGATTGTTACATCTGGAAAAAAGATATGCTGGAATAGGGCGTCGACGCAAACGCCCGTTTTAAAAATGTCTATTGCGAATCTTCGCTGGTTGGAAGAATTCGCTGTACGCGTACAATCTGCTGGGCTTCAACGACAACGGACGTTTCAGGACAGATGGAACAGGCTTTAAGCGGACCGCGCATTAAAAACAAATGCTCAACAATCTCGTTGGCGCTGGCGTCGGCGGTTAACGGTTTATACGTTTGAGTAACAGCCCAGTTTTCGCCCAAGACGCCTTCTTCGTAAGCCAGAGCCGCGTTGGCTAAAATACTGCAGCGATACAATTTATTGTTGGTCAAATTGAAACAGGTGTTCGGACCGCACATCGTCCAGGATTTTTCCGGAGAGCTTTCAAACGGCTGCGGCTGTCCGTTGTCGTCTATATTATAGTACCGCTTCCAGCGTCCGGAACTGGGAACAATCGTTACCCAAACGCCTGCGTTTTGAAGCCGCGATACGATTTCCTGAAATTTTCGTTCCCCTTCTTCCGTCGGAACGTGTCGAGACAGCAACACCTGAACCCCAGCGTCTTTGAGCGTTTGAAGGAGGCTGTCAGGCTTGTTGGGAAACAGCAACCCGTTCGACGTCAGAACAATTCTGGATTCCGGCCAGCAGCGATGAGCGGCGGCAATAATCCGTTCCAGTTCCGGGTGAAGTAGCGGCTCGCCCCCCAAAATACCCAACTTCTGCGGAACGACTTTTTTCGACCACGTTTCAAAAGAGGCGATTAACTCGTCTGCTGGAACAACGCCGCGGCGGAACGGGTTAAAATGACTGCAAAACAGGCATTTCAGATTACAGCCGTTGGCGGCGTAAATCTCCATTTTACGTATTTTAGCTCGTCCTTGTTTATCCAGAAACAAAGATTTCCCCAGTCCGCTATAATATAGGAATCGTTTGAACGGCAACCCAATCGCCAAATTCAAACCGCGTCGAATTGTTCTACCCAGTTTGGTAAATTGCATAAGTAACCTCGTCTTATCTAATTAATAATATGTATTATTTTATCAAACAAACCTGTTAAAGTCAATATCAGAATGGGGGGGAAGTAGGGAGCAACTTCGATTATCGCTTGCGTAAATTATGTGTCGTCCTGAAAAAAAGTTGACACAAAAAACTTTTGTTATTGTTTCGATTTATTTTAGCTAGCCTAGGCTAGCTAAAATAAATCGCGTTCCGACGCCCCTAGCTACACACTGAGGGATAATGCGTCTGGCTGATTTCT
>JAZRTH010000043.1:0-1023 GCA_045651945.1 Thermoguttaceae bacterium | reverse complement strand
CGCATTCGGATTTGATGTTTCAGGAAGCGCCCAAGCACGCTTGCGTTGGAAACCGGTTAGTTACTCCTCGCGACGTCGCAAATGCGATTGTTTTCCTCACATCGCCGGAAAGCGACATGGTTCAGGGTTCGGTCCTGCTTGTCGACGGCGGCGCGGATATCAGAGCGTAAAGAAGATTGAATAACACAGAGCTGTTCAGAACGTTACAAAATCTGCAACTCGCAACTCGCAACTATATATGAAGTACATAGCATTGACAGGGGCGACAGGACTTTTGGGGTCGTATTTACTCAAAGACCTGCTTCACCGTGACATTCCCGTTTTGGCTTTGATTCGTTCCAGCCGCCGCGAAAGCGCAAAGCAGCGTATTGAAGGAATTCTGCGTCGCTTTGAGACTCAGCTGGGTCGCTCGCTGCCTCGACCGGTAATTATGGAATCAGACCTCCATAAGCCGGAACTGGGGTTAAATCAGGAACAGATTCACTGGATTTCCCAGCATGTAGAGTCGATTCTGCATAACGCCGCCAGCCTGACGTTTGTAGCAGACGACAACGGCGAGCCGTACGCGTCTAACGTCAAGGGAATGCAGCACGTTTTGCAGCTGTGCCAAAGCGCCAACATCCGAAAGTTTTATCACGTTTCGACCTGTTACGTCTGCGGACTGCGACAGGGAGTTGTTCTGGAATCGGAACTTGACGAAGGACAGGAATTCGGCAACGACTACGAAAAGAGCAAGGTCGAAGCGGAAAAGATGGTTCGCTCCTGCCGGTTTATCGATTCCTTGACTGTGTTCCGCCCGGCGATTATTGTTGGCGCCCGTCACACCGGCTACACGCCGACGTTCCACGGCTTTTACGCCCCGATTAAAATCGTTCTTCCGTTTGCCAATCCTGAAACGACGTCAGACGACGATTTTGCAAAATACAGCGCCGTATTGGGCATGAAGCTGTCAGACCGAAAGAATTTTGTCCCGGTTGACTGGATTTCTCAGGTTATGACTCACGTCATTTCCCATCCGGAACT
>JAZRTH010000042.1:0-17140 GCA_045651945.1 Thermoguttaceae bacterium | reverse complement strand
GACGTTATGAAAAAGCAAATAATAATTGTATTATCGTTAATGGCAATGACGGCGCTCTTTACGGGCTGTTCAAATCAAAAAGCGACCGCGACGCGTCAGCGTTGGATGGAGATTAAAACGGCTACGGATAATCTCATCGACGCTATGGCGTATACGAATCAGGCAACGTCAAAAGAAACGGAAGATAGTTTTGCTGAACCTTTGGCGCGAGCGACGTCAACAGTTGCAGCGTGTCAGAAATATAATGAGGCGCTTTCTTCCCAAAAAACAGTCAATGTTGATCCGCGGCTTAACGCCCTGGCGGAGAAGTTGATTAAGTCGTCTAATGCGTTGCTGACTCAAACGCAGAGGGGACAGGACGCTATTATTACAGCTCAGCGGTTGCTGAAGGAAGCTGAAACAGTTGCAGACCCTCAAAAATATCAACAAATGTGGTTGGAAGTTGAACATGTTCAGCAAGAGATGAACTCTGCTCAGCAGATTGGGGCGGAAGCTCTAATGAAGATTAACGAACAGTATCAGGAACTGGAGACGCTTCGTTTAGAACTTAACAAACAATACGGCTTTGAATTGCCGCAGATTAAATGGATGGATCAACAATGAGTAGACGTTTTTTTATTGTATTGCTGTTTGTTTCGGCGCTGGTCTGTCTGTCCGGCTGTGATAAATTTGGCGCGGCGGTAAAACCCGCAGAGAACAAAGCTGATCAGGCGACCAACGCGCCAATGGTCAAGGTCGAAACCAGCGCAGGCGATTTTATTATTACTCTTCAGCCAGACAAGGCGCCTCAAACGGTTGCCTATTTTCTGGAGAACGTAAACAATGGAATTTATAATAATTCGATTGTTCACAACGTTATTCAGAATTACGAGATACTTATTGGCGGCGTTAGACCGACGACTGGTAATCCCGAATCCTATGAAATTCCCAATGAGGCGTCGCCTGAGAATTCCAATAAAAAGTGGACGGTTTCGATGCTTCACGCTCCGGATAAAACCGCTTCAGATTCCGTCCAGTTTTTTATCAATATGAAAGATAACTTCGAACTGGACGCTCAACAGGGCGGGGAAACGTCTCCGGAGACGTGCGGTTATTGCGTTTTTGGAATTGTAACCGATGGATTTAACGCTCTGGAAACAATCAATCAGACGTCAACAACGATCAAAGATGAATTCGAATTCGCTCCAGAACCGGACATTGAAATTACCAAAATGAGCGTTCTGTAAAATAAACGGGCGTTTTTGAGCTCCAGAATTCAGAAAGCGGCGATTTGACGCCGCTTTCATTTTTTATAGTCAAGCACAGACGGTAATCCGCCTATTAAGCTGATGGCCAATGCTTTTCAGCTTGAGATATCTTTCAGCAGAAATCTTTTTCGGTAAAATACAGAGCGATTTCTCGTTTGGCGGATTCCAGGGAGTCGGAGGCATGAACAAGGTTTTCTCTGCCGGAAAGACCGTAATCGCCGCGGATCGTGCCGGGATTGGCTTTGATTCCGTTGGTTGCGCCAATCATGGAACGGACGACGGCAACGGCTTCTTCGCCTTCCAGAACCATCGCTACAGCCGGAGCGGACATGATGAATTCTTTCAGACCGGGATAGAACGGTTTTTCAACGTGTTCTGCGTAATGCTGATCTGCCAGTTCCGAGGTGAAACGAATCAGTTTCATGGCGCGAACGGTCAGCCCTTTGCGTTCGAAGCGGGAGAGGACTTCGCCCATAAGTTTACGTAAATAACAGTCGGGTTTGAGTAGTACGAGGGTTTGTTCCATAATGATTGGGGTATGTGGTTAGGATTGAGAGACGAGAATTGGCGATTCTCGTCGATTACTACATAAATTACGTTTCGCTTTTATCCGTCTGAGCGCAGATGGCTTCTGCAATAACGTCCGGGTTTGTGCCTTTTCGCAGTCGGACAAATTTCTTTCCGGCTCGCTGAACGATTTGGGAAAGTTCTTCTGAATGTTTGTGACTGCACCACGGGATGTAAATCAAAAACAGCGTTACGTCCGGATCGCTCAATTCTCCGTCAAAACGGTTAAGGGAATCCGAATGATTGGTTGAATTCCAAATCAATTTGACGTTGAAACGATCTTCTATGCGCTTGATAATATGCTCTTTGGGTTCGCCGCCAATAAAGACCATAATTGACCCGCCGTACATTGCTCGAACTTTTTCTACCGCAGGAGAAAGGACGTCTTCCGGCAGGAGCGAGCCGAACGCTTCGAGTTCTTCCGATTCGCGAACGCGAGCCTGATGTATTTCGATTTCCTGAACGATTCTTCCGAATTCATCAGAAATTTCGAGGTCTTCCGGAAGCGTATTGAGGACGTCTTCGAGTTGTTGACGGAAGAACAGATTGGAGGGCGGCATCGAATAATCAACTGACAATTCAGTAGCGGCGGCGATGATTTTTTCCCATTGTTCTCGCGGTTCCGCTCCGTCACGAATCTGTTTTGCGTGATAAGTAACCTTGCCAAGCAGATTGCGCTTTTGTTTTGATTCTGAATTAATGGAATAATACTGTTCTTGCAGCATTGTTATCTCATTGACAAGGTCGTCTGCGCGGTCGAGCGGGATTTCGTCCTGCGATTTGATGTTATACAAATAAAAATGCTCTCTGTTTCCCAGTTCGCGCAGGTATCGAAACGCCTCGAGTTGAATTTGGTCTTTGGTAACTTCTTTTTCCTGAAATCGCAGTTCTGTTTTAAGAATGCACTGTGAGTCCGCCGTTAATTGAGCTACGCGCGACAAGAGGTTTTTACCATCCATGCCTTCCGGACAGGATTCCTCAACCTGTTTCAGGAATCGGAATGCTGTCAGAAGCGTCGTATAGCATTTTTCCATGCGATTGTACGCTTCATCGCTGGCAAGCGGGGAATTAATCGTCCAGATAAGAATTTTCTCTTCTTTTCCCTGGCGGATAAAGTCGTTATCCATAGGGGCGATTTCCGTTTGGTAATCAGCCTTTTGACGAATGAGTTCTTCGCGCTGAACAGCCCAGCGGCAATGATGAACCATCAAGTCTGCGCCAGTTATGATATGGTTGATATCGGTTGACATTCCAGTGGGCGCCAGATTATACTCGATTGTTGCAGGTGCGTCTGGAGAAGAGTTTTTGGAGCCGAACTGAAGCATGGAGATTGCTTCTGCGGCAGAGACTGTTTGAATCTCTTTGATGCGAGAGTCTTTAATTCGAGTTGGAATTCCAGGGGCTTCTTCCCAAATATAGGCGGCGGGAAGACACTGCTTTAGCAGCGCTTTACCGCGAATATCCGCAGCAATCTGTTCTGGCTGAATGGAGTTTATATCAACATCAAACTGAAGGGAATAAAGCCATTGAACAACGTCGGATACGTCAACGACGCCTTGTCGCGCCTGAATAAAACTGGGCAGAGATTTGGAAATCTTGTCTTTCCAAAATACCTCGTTAGGTTCTAAAACGCCTTTGGGTTCCGGTTTATCTTCCGAGTCTGAATTCGACATGGAATCAGACGGTTCGCCTTCTGCTGGAACGAAATCGGAATCTGATAAATCGGAAAGATTGATCCATTTATGACATAAAGCTGATAGGCCAGGAGGCGAGGCTTGATTGGCGAGAACAATGACGGAAACTTTATCGTGAAGCTGTTTCAGAAGAGGACGAATGTCAATCTGACCGCAGGGAATAACGAAAACGCGTTGTTCTGCAGCAGGTTTAGTCGCTTCAGAAAGGGCGTCAATAGCCAGCGCGTAATCTTCATTTTCTGCGGAGAGTATTTCAAAATCCTGTTGAAGTAAATCGGGTGAAATTGAATAAAAAGGTTTGCTTAGAAACGCCCGTCGAGTTAAAATAGCGGGGCAGTCTATGTCGTTGGATTTTAATAAATCGGACCAATTACAATTGGCGCCGTTTTTTTCAATGAATTCGCCTGTTAAATATAAAATGTCAATCATGATAGTATGAAGTTAAAATGAGGATTGATAAGTTACCCGCAAAGAGCTTTATTATTAGAATTATTAAAGCGCTTTGCGTAATTACTAATTACTAATTTCTAATTGCTATTTATGATAGCTATTCAACTTTTTCGCGAATAAAGTCAGCGCGCGGTTCTCCGCCTTTGCCGATAACGCCTTCAGGAATGTATCGAACTCTCTTGGAGGGCGTAACAGGATCGGGGAAAGAGTCGCCTTTTTGCAAGATGATGTACGTTTCCGGCATTTCGCCGAACGCGCGCGTTCCCGCCGCCTGGCAGGGGAACCAAACGCCTTTGCCGTTCTTGTCAATCAGATAGAATTCCGGATAGCAGTGCCCGGGAACCCAAACGGTTCTGGCGGGAATGCCCTTGGCGCGGCAAATGGCTATAAACAGAGACGTCAGTTCTTCGCAGTCGCCCGTTTTGTCGCGAAGCGCGGCAAGAGCGCCTTTGAGAGAACCGTTTTTATACGTGATTTCGTTGCGAACCCAGTCGTAAACCGCTTCGACCTGTTTCCATGCGGTTTGTTCGTTAACGCCGATGGTTTTGGCTAACGCTCGAATTTTCGGGTCGTTACATTCAATCATAGGGCTGGGTTTAAGATAGGCTCGTAAAGCAATCGGGATTTCCGACAGCGTTGGAAGTCGATAAGAATCTGTGTCGTCTGGCGCGTATTGCGGACAGGTGGAGACTTCATATAATTTAACTGCTTTTACCGATGCCCCGGAGGGAAGCCGCGGAATGGTAATAACCATCTGTTTAACGCCGCCGGGCAGAGGAGCGTCTACTACGCGAATGCCCTGCGAAATGTCTTCTTCAAGCAGTCTGACGGTCTGTTCAGGCCAGTTTACCGGCAGCGGAGTTGTGACGCGAATTCCAGCGCAGTTTCCTCGGGCGGCGATGATTTCCGCTCCGCAGCGCCACTTCATCACCTTGGCTTCGCCGAGCGTTGTTCCGTTTTCGCCCATCCCGTTGTTTTTATTCTCGGTTTTCGGGGCGTCTTTGGCGAATTGTGCGTAATGAATATTGCATAAAGAAATTACAAATAAAAAGCATAGGGATAGATTAACCGTTTTCGATAACATAATAACAATCTCCATTTAAATAATGACAATGTATGGCGTTTGGTCGATGGCTGACAAGACGCAATACAGCAAAAGCGTCTATTGCAATTTTACGTCTTTGTGCCACTCCATAACTCCTATAAATAACTATATATATTTTAACCGGATTTATCGTTAATGTCAAATAGGTGGGGACGATTTTTTAAAAAATTTTTTTATTTTTAAGAGTCCAATGGCTTGAATATTCTTTTTGGAGCGATTATAATACAAGTAATAACTAAAATTACGTATTTTAACACTTGCTTACGGAAGACGTTAATTTGATAAATTAAAACAACGTATACAGTTATATACTATTAGACTTGTTGCGTCGATTGATAATTGACTGTTTCCCCCCGCCTTTGGAGACGATTATGAGAACCAAAGTTTTTACCGCTTTTATATGCTTTATAGTATACATTTTGTCATCGGTTGGCTATGCCGCGACATGGGACGAATCCGCTAAAATTGCCGGGTCGGTTACGCAGTTGAAGGCGTCGCCGCAATGGTATCATGGAATCATGGTTCTGCTGGACGAATCTGCGTTTCCGTTTGTCGCCGTTGGAAACCAGGTCATTGGGGCTGGTTTTGAACACGGGCAGGGCAGGGGTTTTGCGTTTGGTCATTCCGCGTATGCTGAACCGTACCGGGAGTTCTTTCGCGACAACCCGGAGCTGGTAAAGAACATGATGCGCTGGGCGACGAAGCGGTCGGACGTGAGTCAGATTACTTTTCTGACCAACGAAACCCGTTATTATAACAGTCTTCAGAGGTTGGGATACAAGGCGGAAATGATTGACCTGAGAAAGCTCAACGACAAGGATCCCGCCGGGCGAATTCTCCTTTATGAATCGTCGCATTTTAGATTCGAAGACATAGACCGGGTGGAAGAGTTCGTTCGGCGCGGCGGCGCGTTTTGGATGGGCTGTACGTCGTGGTGGCAGCTGGAGCATGAAGATCCAATTGACGGTCCAACTAACGTTATGATGAAAAAGTTTGGTCTGGTTTTTACCCTTTCCGGAATGGACGTTCCCAACGCGACGTTTTCGCTTCCCCCGCAGTGTTCGCCGTACGTAATTCGATCCAAGGCGATTCAGACTCTCAACAATATCGAGAACGAAACCCTGTCGGACAGCGATTTCCAGTGTCTGAACAACTCGATTATCAACAGTCTCTCTTTCGATTCCGACTTCGATTTATCGAAACAGTGGAAAGACTTCGACAAGTACAAAGTCAACCTCTTCCCGGAGAGCGCTGGACAGCGGCATTTTTCCCGCCGCGAGCGCATTGTAAAACGGCTCTTGATGGGATACCAGAACCTGAGAGCGAAATCGTATTTTACTCAGCCGGACAAAGCCGAAACGCTGACGGGAATAGACGTGTCATTCCCAGGCAAGCCGGAATCGGGCGTTGTGAGGGTTACAAAGACGGTTGACGTCAACCCCGCCGTTCCGGATTGGGCGTCAACGGGCTTGTACGCCCCACCGGGAGAAACAATAACCGTAACCGTTCCCGAGGCGGCGCTCAAGTCAGGGAAATATTCAATCCGAATTGGATGTCACAAGGATTTGCTTTGGCATAAAGACGAATGGCTTCGCTATCCGGAAATCAGCTTTACCGCGCCGCTGAACAAACAAACCGTATCGGTCAATTCCGCATTTGGCGGGCTGATTTATATTGTCGTTCCCTACGGCGCTTCCGCGCAGACGTCTCCGATTCAGTTTGAAATCTCCGGCGCGATTGAGGCTCCGCTTTACGTCCTCGGCAAGACGACAAAAGAAGAATGGGAGGCGATGAAAAAGCTGGGCGCGCCGTGGGGCGAGTTGGCGTCGGACAAGATAATCGTTTCTATTCCTCGCGATCTGATTCTGTCTGTTGACGACCCCGAAAAAGTCATGCGCTGGTGGGATTCCGTTCTCGATACAGACGCTGATCTGGCTTGCGTTCCCAAAGAGAGAAAGCGTCCGGAACGAATTACCGCGGACGTCCAGATTTCTTTGGGGTATATGCATTCCGGATACCCGGTTATGACGCCCATGGAGGTGGTTGACGGTCTTGTGTCGTGTCACGGCGACAACTGGGGTTATTTCCATGAACTCGGACATAACCATCAAAACCGGGACTGGGTTTTTACTGGCTCTGTTGAGGTTTCCGTCAACTGGTTTACGCTCTACTGCTTCGAAACGCTTCTCAAGACTCCGCAGGACGTTCCCAGCGGACGCATGAACCCTCAGCGATGCATATCTCTGTACGAATCGTACGCCCGACGGGGAAAGAATTGGGACGACTGGAAACGCGACCCGTTCCTGGGACTTGTTCTGTTTATTGAACTCAAACAGCGTTACGGCTGGGACGCGTTCAAACAGACGATCGCTCAGTATCACAGCCTTTCATCTAGCCAGCGTCCGCGCTCTGACCAGGAGAAACTCGACCTGCTTTTCGTTCGGTTTTCGAAAGTCGTGAATGAGAACACGCTCCCGATCCTCGTTGACCGCTGGAACGTCCCGCTTTCAGAAGACGCGAAAAAGACGATTAGCGCGTTGCCGCCGATGAAATAGTATTTAATTCGGAATTCGGAATGCGTAATGCGGAATTACGCAAGCGATGCTCGTTGGTTATATGTACTCTCCCCTTACTAAAGTTTTTTGGAAAGGGGAGTTTGAGGGGAAGAACCTTTTTTTCAAAAAAGGTTTTCCCCTCATATTAAATACCTTGAAAAAACTTCCCTAAAAAGGGAGCCAGCTTGCTGGCGACCGAAAGTTTTTTCAAGGACGGACGAAGAAATCCAATTAACTCAACAAGGAAAGCTTTATCATGACTTTTTCCCGAAATCTTTTTGTCCTGACTCTGGCTGTTTTGACTACAGCGCTTTTTTCTGCGTGCGGTTCCAATAAGGCAACAAATGAAGAAACGACACAGGAATCAGAACAGACGCAAATAAATCAGCCAAAAGAGGAGCTTTTACCGGGAGATCGCAAAGTGATAACCATCAACGGGGTTGAGTTTGCGTTCCGTTGGTCTCCGGCTGGAGAATTTATGATGGGTTCTCCAGAATTCGATGAAGGACGATTTGCCAATGAAAAGCTCCATCGAGTTGTCCTGAAAGAAGGTTTCTGGATTATGGAAACCGAGGTTACTCAGCGGCAATGGAAAGCCGTCATGGAAAACAACCCCAGTTATTTTGAAGGGGACGATCTTCCGGTTGAAAACGTTTCCTGGAACGATTGTCAGACGTTTTGTCGCAAAGCGAATTTGAAACTTCCGACAGAAGCTCAATGGGAATATGCGTGTCGGTCGGGAAATTCAGATACGTTTTCTGAATATTGGGATGGAGAAGTTTGGTATGGGGCTAATAGTAACAAATCAACTCATCCTGCAGGATCGCCCCGCAAAAAAGCCAGAAAAGTCCAAACTCTTGACGGAGATCAGACCGAAATTCCTGTAGGATTGACGTACAAAAACGCCTGGAACGTCAGCGATATGCAGGGAAATGTTTGGGAGTGGTGCGAGGACCGTTACAGTGATTTTTTTACAGAAGAAACGTCATCACAAAACGAAAAATCTGATCGTTCATTTATCCGTCCTAACGAAAAGAAGATTTTACAGGCGTTAAATGAATTGACAACCTTCAATTTCGACTATACGCCATTGGAGGACGTTATTGTTCAAATCAAAGATATGCACCATATAGAGGTTGAGCTGGATGCATCGGCTTTCAGGAATGAGATGATTTCTCCAGAAGAAGTTACTTTTGATATAAACATATCTGGAGTAACTTTGCGTTCTGCTTTAAACAGAATGCTAAAGAACGAAAACTTGTCTTTTGTTATTCAAGATGAATGTCTTTTTATTACAACCAAATCGGAAGCAGATGAAGCATTTCAAAACTCGGAACATATTCGTCAACTCTTTTTATCAATGGACAACTCCGTTATCAACCAGCATGAAGAACGACTGTTACAATCGCTGGAAACGAACGTCAGTTTCAATTTTACCAACGAGCCTTTGCCGGATGTTATCAAACGCGTCAATCAATTGTATAAACTTGACATACAAATAGATCATTCAGCTCTCAGGGATGAAATGATTTCTCCGGAAGAACTATTGGTTAATATAGACGTCTCTGACGTAACTTTACGGTCAGCATTAAAGAGAATTCTTTCTGGTTGGGATTTGACTTTTGTTATTGTCGATGAATGCATCCTTATAACAACAAAAAATGAGAAGTTCCAGAAATACGTTATGCCAAATTCGCATCGAGACGGTAATTCGGAGTACCCGATGGATTCGTCCTCGAGTCAATATCGTGTAATTCGCGGGGGCGGCTGGAATAATGACGACAGATTTTGTCGACCAACGATTCGGGACTGCAGCTTGCCGCAAAAAGCTTATAATGACGTCGGGTTCCGTTGCGTAGCGCCTCAATAAAGAAGTTTTTTCAAGGTAAATAACATGAGGGGAAAACCTTTTTTGAAAAAAAGGTTCTTCCCCTCAAACTCCCCTTTCCAAAAAACTTTAGTAAGAGATAAATCTTAATTTTATCAATAACGAAAGCGACCAACGGGAGCGGTTATAATACGTTTCGCGCGGCAGCGCGGACTGGGAGCGGCGCCTCGCCGCCTAATTTTTCTTCAGCAGCGCGTATTTCTTTTTGCCGGAACGGAGAACGATGGTCGTCTCTGACGCGAGGTTGGATTCGTTGAGTACCATCTGCGGGTCGGTAACGCGGCGGTTGTTGACGTAAGCGCCGCCCTGTTCGATCGTACGTCGGGCTTCGCCTTTGCTTTTCGCCAGCGAGCATTTGACGAACGCGTCTAAAATGCCGATGCCGGCGGAGAGTTCGTCTGCAGTAATTTCCGCGCCGGGGACGTCAGCGAAAATCGCCGTCAGGTCGGAGTCGGACAGATGTTCAATTTCCGCGCCGAAGAAGATGTCGGTTGCCGCCATCGCCTGACTCAGTCCAGCGTCGCCATGAACGAGCTTGGTAATAACGCGCGCCGCTTCTTTTTGTCCCAGACGTTTGCCGGGGTCTGCCATGTGAGCGTCAATCAAAGCGTTGATTTCCGACTCGGAATCGTCGGAGAAGAGCTTGAGAACCTTGGCAACGTCGGCGTCTTCGATGTTAATCCAGTACTGATAGAACTGGTACGGAGACGTTCGGTTGGCGTCCAGCCACAGCGCGCCGCCTTCGGACTTGCCCATCTTCGTGCCGTCGGACTTGGTCAGCAGCGGGCAGGTCAAGCCGTAGAACTGCGCCCCGCGCATGCGGCGACCCAATTCGCACCCGGTTGAGATGTTGCCCCACTGATCCGAACCGCCAATTTGAAGTTGGCAGCCGTAGGCGTCGTACAGATGAACGAAGTCGTAGGACTGAATGAGCATATATGAGAATTCCGTATAGCTGATGCCGGAATCGGACTCAATTCGTTTTTTGACGGAGTCTTTGCCCAGCATGACGTTGACGGAGAACATCTTGCCGACGTCGCGGAGGAATTCCAAATACGTGAACTTGCCCATCCAGTCAAAGTTATTGACGATCTGCGCCTTGTTGGACGGGGAATCGAAATCGAGGAACCGGGTCATCTGCTTTTTGATGCACTCGACGTTATGCTCGATTTGCTCCGGCGAGAGCAGGTTTCGTTCGGCGCTTTTCCCAGACGGGTCGCCGATCATGCCGGTCGCGCCGCCGACCAGAGCCAGCGGTTTATGCCCGGCGCGCTGGAATCGGCGCAGGAACGTCAGGGCGATTAAATGCCCAATATGCAGGGAATCGGCAGTCGGGTCGAACCCGGCGTAAACCGTTTTCGGTCCTTCCATTAAAAATTTCGGCAGGTTTTCATCGTCGGTCGTCTGGTTGACTTGACCGCGCCATTTCAGTTCGGAAAATAAATCTTGCATGATAGTTGCGAATTGCGAGTTGCGAGTTGCGAGTTTTTAACCAACTGTAATCATTTTAGCACATTTAAAAAATATGTAAATACCAGCGGACATGTCTTGTAATTAATGGAAAATAGTATAGAATATAAGAAATAGCGTGGAAATTGGAATTATGTTTTACCGCTGGTAAATATCCTTGCACCCTATTCCCCATTCCCCATTCCCTACTCCCTAATCCCTATATCAATGTACAAAATATCAATGTACAAAGCATTTCGTTCTGCCGCTTTACTTTTAGCGATTGTTCTATTGTCGGGCTGTAATCCTCAGCCGGAATCGGACGGTAAGATTATTCTCAACGGGAACGTTGACGACCGTGAAGTCAACGCAGCGTTTCTGGTTTCAGAGCGCATTGCCGCTGTCCATGTTGAGGAAGGCGCAGCTGTCAAAAAGGGCGATCTGCTGGCAGAGTTGGAAACGATTCGAATAGAAAACCGAATTGCGGAAGCGCAGGCTGCGGTAGATTCCGCTCGAACCAACGTAACGGCGGCGGACGCGGCAATCGAAGCGGCGCAGGCGGCGTTGGACAAAGCTGTCAACGGGAATCGAAAAGAAGATATTGACCTCGCTCGCGCAGGCGTTGAGGTGTTTGACGCTCAAATTCATGCGGCGGAGAATCTGTACGAACGCAATAAAAAGTTGTCTTCAGAAGATGGCGTCCGAGCCGTCTCGCAGCAGGATCTGGACAATGCAGAATCCAATTTCAAAAAATTGGTTGCTCAGCGGAAACTGGCGCAAACCAATTTGGAAAAAATGCTTGCCGGTTCTCGAAAAGAAGATATTGCCGCGGCGAAAGCGGCTCTCGAACAGGCGAAGGCGCAGAAGGAAACAGCGCTCGCTTCCGTCGTTCAAGCCCAGGCGACGCTGGCAATTCAAAAGCAAATCCTGGCGGACAGCAAACTTTTAGCGCCGTGCGACGGCGTGGTTCGAAGTCGCATTCTGGAACCCGGCGAAATGGCTTCACCGCAGATTTCAGCGTTTATTATTGCTGTTACAAATCCCAAATGGGTGCGCGTGTATTTGAACGAAACGCTTTTGGCAAAAGTCAAAATCTCCGGCAAGGCAACGATTCGCGTTGACGGTCTGCCCGATAAAACCTTTGACGGCTGGATCGGATACATCTCCCCAACGGCGGAATTCACGCCGAAAAACGTCGAGACGCAGGAACTGCGAACGTCGCTGGTTTACGAGGTTCGCGTTTACGTCAACGACCCGGAAGGGATATTAAAGCTCGGCGCGCCTGCGACGGTCGAGATAATCGGAAATTAATGAAAGGCGGTAATGGAGTGAGCGTTAGCGAACGGAATTACGCATTCGCCGTCAGGCGAACATTACGTCGGGTTCAATTATTATGGTTCGCCTTCGGCGAACTGCGTAACTACGCTCCCGTTGGTCGCTTCGTTACCGCCTTCCATCCACTTGCCACTTGCAACATTTATTGATGTCAATCATTTCCTGCTCTCATCTGTCGAAAACGTTCAAAGAATCCGGCGAGGAGATTCACGCTCTTCAGGACGTCAGTTTTGAAGTCTCGCCCGGTTCGATAACCGGTTTGCTGGGTCCGGACGGGGCAGGCAAGACGACGCTTATTCGGTGTCTGTGCGGGCTGCTGCATCCAAGTCAGGGAACGGTTTGCGTTTTGGGCGCTGACGCCGTTCGACAGTCCGGGCAAATTCAGGGACAGATCGGCTACATGCCGCAAAAGTTCGGTCTGTACGAGAACATGACCGTCGAAGAGAATATTCGTCTCTACGCCCGACTTCATGGGATTCCTCGGGAGGATTACGACAGCCGCGTTCCGATGCTGCTGGAACGGAATCGGCTGTCTAATTTTACGTCCCGCATGGCGGGCGCTCTTTCCGGCGGTATGAAACAGAAACTGGCTTTGATCTGCGCTCTGATTTCTCGACCCAAATTGATGATTTTAGACGAACCGACGGTCGGCGTTGACGTTTTAGCGCGCCGGGAACTGTGGAACATTTTGCGTCAGACGGTTGAAGAAGAATCCATGACTGCTCTGGTCAGTACGGCTTATATGGACGAAGCCGACTACTGTGACAGAACGTTGATTCTCTTTGAAGGGAAGCTGCTTGCAGATAAGACGCCTGCAGAAGTAAAAGCTCTATCTAGCGAGACGAACGTTTCGCAGTTAGGAGTGAGGAGTGAGGAGTTAGGAGTTGACGCAAAGCGTTCATCCATGCCGTCTGGCAATGCTTTCGAGCATGGTTTCATGCGCTTGATGACCGGGTCTGTTCCTGAACCGCTTAAACGGAACAATCCTGTTGCCGCCGACGCCCCGGAAATTATTCGCGTTGAAAATCTGGTCAAGCGATTTGGGGATTTTGTCGCGGTGAACAACGTTTCTTTTACCGTTCGCCGCGGTGAAATATTTGGTCTTTTAGGCGCCAACGGCGCGGGGAAAACGACAACGTTTCGCGCGATGTGCGCCTTAAGCCGGGCGAACGAAGGGACGATTCTCTTTGACGGCAAACCGCTGGAAAAGAATCTGGAATTTGCCCGAAACAACATCGGGTACGTCGCTCAAAAGTTCTCCCTTTACGGCGACATCAGCGTTCGGCAGAATCTGCTTTTTTTCGGCGGCGCGTACGGCTTGAGCGGGAAAAAGCTAAGAGAACGGATTGCCTGGGCGGTTGAAGTCTTTAATTTGTCCGAGTATCTCAATATGATTGCCGCGCAGCTGTCGATGGGCTACAAACGTCGTTTGGCGATGGCGTGCGCCTTGCTCCATAACCCGCCGATACTGTTTCTTGACGAGGCGACTTCCGGCGCCGACCCGATAGCCCGGCGCGAGTTCTGGAAACGAATTCTTGCCCTGGCGGACGACGGCGTGGCGGTGGTGATTACAACCCATTTTCTCGACGAAGCCGCCTATTGTGACAGAATATTGATCATGCGGGACGGGTGCGAAGTCGCGTCCGGAACGGTTGAACAGATAATCGCTCAAGGCGGCGGCGCAACGCTCGAAGACGCCTTTGTCAACATCGTTTCCCAAAAAACGCAAACGGAGGCGGCGCCATGAGCTTTTCCAGATACCTCATTTTGACGCGAAAAGAATTCGTTCAGCTTATTCGCGACCCGCTGAGCATTATAATTGGGATTTTAATGCCGATTTTTCTGCTGCTCATCTGCGGATACGGCATGTCAACGGACGTCCGAAACATCCGCCTGGCGATTGTTATTCCTGAACCGTCGCCAAAAGCGAATCTCATTGCCGCCCGATTCCAGTCAAACGGCTTTTTCGAGGCGCAAATTGTCAGATCGACCGAAGAAGCGAAGGAGCTGATTAAATCGCACCAGGTTGACGCCTGTCTTTATTTGCAGCAAAGTCTGACCAGGCGAATCAATCAGATGGATCTGAAGATTCTTATTGTCGTCAACGCCTCCAACCCTTCGCCGGGGCTGCTCAAGCAAAGCTATATTCAGTCGGCTCTGCTGGGCGCATTGCAAAAAATAAACGAAGAATCCGGAGCGATTTCAACTTCCGGAATTGGCGATATTGAAATTCAAACCCGACAATGGTTCAACGACGCCAACAGCAGCGCCTATACAATCGTTCCCGGAATTATCGTTATCGTTCTGACGATTATCGGAACACTGCTGACGTCCATGGTTATGGCGCGGGAATACGAACAGGGAAATCTGGAAAGTCTGTTTGTTACGCCGATGAAATCGACTGAAATTCTGCTTGCCAAAATGTCGAACAATTTTTGTTTGGGAATAATTGGCCTTGTCATTTCCCTGATTATGGCGCGATACCTGTTTGGCGTTCCCGTTCGCGGAAACTGGCTGATCCTGCTGTTCGGGTCAAGCCTGTATTTGATTCTGGCGCTGGCAATCGGAATTCTTATTTCCAGCGCAACGAAAAACCAGTTTATCGCCATATCGATGGGGTCGCTGATTTCATTTTTACCGTCGTACCTGCTGTCCGGATTTCTTTTTGAGATCAAAAGCATGCCGACGTTTTTGCAATATGTAACGCTGTTTGTTCCCGCTCGGTACTACGTTGACTTTTTACAGACGTCGATGCTGGTCGGCGACGTCTGGCCAAATATTTTGAAAAACTGTGGAGTTTTAATCCTCATGACGGTCGTTCTGCTGACGTTAGCCAGATTGAGCTGCCCGAAGAGGTTGTAGGGAGCAGGGAATAGGGAGTAGGGAATAGTATTTGAAAGGTGGTAATTGAGCGTGTGAAACGAACATAGTTTCGCTTTCGCAACTCGCAACTAAAAAAACTCCTCACTCCTCACTCCTAACTCCTAACTGATTTCCACTCCGATTTTCCCAATAATGCTGGTCCTAACGCGCGTCCTTGCCCTGCTGAAAAAAGAACTTTGTCAGTTGATGACAAATCCGAAAATGCGAATGACGCTTTTCATTCCGCCGTTAATGCAGATGTTGTTTCTCGGCTACGCGGCGACCATGGATTTGAAATACGTTGACTGCGCTGTTCTGGACTATTCCCGTTCCCCGGCGTCGCGGGAGCTTATAAGCTGTTTTACCGGCTCTCCGACGTTCCACGTTCATCAGCCGCTGGAAAACGAAGCTGACATGAAAAACCGCATCAATACAAAAGCGATTCAACTGGCTGTCGTAATTCCAGCGGACTTCCAGCAGACGAGGGCAGGGCAGGGAAAAGCCAGCGTTCAGATTATCGTCGACGGCCGCAGCGCCAACTCCGCCGGCATGGCGATGGCGTACGCCGTCAACGTGATTAATTCTTTCGCTCTGGAAAAGGCGGATAATCGCGGCAGATTTCGAATCGAAACGCGAGCGTGGTACAACCCGAATTTCAACATGCAGTTTTTTATGATTCCTGCTTTGTTGGGGCTTATTGGTCTGGTCGACATCATGCTCGTCAGCGCGCAGTCGATTGTTCAGGAACGCGAAGCGGGAACGTTTGACCAGCTCCGCATGACGCCGTATTCTTCTATGGAACTGCTGACGGCAAAGGGCTTCTCGACGTTTATTGCCGGAAGTTGCCAGCTGGCAGTCGGTCTGCTTGCGGCGTTGTTCTGGTTTCGAGTTCCGCTCAACAGTTCTTTGGGACTCCTGCTGGCTTTACTGGCGTCCTTCCTGTGCGCGTCAATTGGAATCGGGCTGATTATTTCGACCCTGTCCGCCAATCTACAGCAGGCGGTTTTGGGAATGTATATCGTCGTCGTCCCGTTTTCCATGCTGTCTGGAATGGGAACGCCGCTGGAATCCATGCCGGACTTCTTCCAGCAAATAACGATTATCAACCCGCTTCGACACGGCATCGCCGCATTGACGAGAATCTTTTTGGAGGGCGCGACCTTCTGGGAACTGCGCTATTCGTTTTACCTGCTCTGGGGAATCGCTATCGGCTCGTTTATCTTGAGTTATATTCTGTTCGTTCGCAGACGAAACGACGGGTGAGAACAACCACAAACCAATGACGTTACCAAACAATGAAAGGCGGTAATGGAGTTCGCGCTAGCGAACGGAATTACGCATTCGCCGGAACGGCGAACAAAATGTTGAGACAACCATTAACCAATGACGATACCAATCGATGGAAGGCGGTAATGGAGTTCGCGCCAGCGAACGGAATTACGCATTCGCCGGAACGGCGAACAAAACAATGGAAGAACCATAAACCAATGACGTTGTCAATATTTCAAAAATTATGTATTCATCGCCGATTGCATATTTCATAACGTTTACAACTCGCGGGACGCGATTGCACGGATGCGAAAAAGGGTCTGTCGATCGAGATGGACGGTATATTGACGTGTTTCCTGAATGGGAGGAAATTGATCGCGACAATATGAAATTTTTGCCGATTTTATTTACCAATCCACAACGGGAAATCGTCCACGACGCCATTTCAAAGTATTGCATTAAACGGTCGTGGAAATTATATATTTTGGCGGTTCAATCGAACCATATTCATATATTGTTAACCGCCGACGATACCGACCCGGATTCCGTCGCGACGTCGTTGAAATCAGCTGCGTCGCTCGAATTGCATAAACAAAGACAATTTCCGGACGGTATTAAAATCTGGACGCGATTAGCAAGTACAAGATACGTTTTCAACGACGAAGAATTCCAATCCGTTTTCGATTACATAAATAACCAATGACGTTGCCTATCAATTG
>JAZRTH010000041.1:0-1846 GCA_045651945.1 Thermoguttaceae bacterium | reverse complement strand
CGACAGCTCTTTTACTTTATTCGGTTTCTGAATGGATAAATCCGTTCGCTCTTGCGGGTCGGATTTCAAGTCGTAAAGCTCGTACTTCGCGCCGCTGAGAGTGTAGCGCCGAATCAGCTTCCAGCCGTCGGTCGTACGAATAACGGAATACGGGTCGAATTCGCGTCGATAATGCGGGAAATGCCAATACAAATCGTTTTCGACGGCAGCCGTCTCGCCGCGCAAAAACGGAGCCATGTTCTTCCCGTCCAGGTTTTGCTGTTGGAGTTCCTCTTCGCTCAGAGGGCGTCCAGCGAAATCCAAAAGCGTTGGGAGGAAATCGCAGGTCGAAAACGGAACGTCCGTACTTTTTGCCGTTGGCGATTTCTTCAATCCGTCTGGAACGTAAAAGATCATCGGGACGCGCAAACCGCCTTCGTACGGCGTTCCCTTGCCTTCCCGCAAGGGGAAATTATCTGTAACGCCGCAGTACCCGCCGTTGTCGGAAGTGAAGATTACAATCGTGTTTTCTTCCAGACCCTGTTCAACCAGACATCGCAGAACGACGCCGACCGCGTCGTCAACCGATTCAACCAACCCTGCGTATGCGGGATTGCGCTGTTCGTTACTCTGCTGGCTTTCGTCCAGGTCGTCCCGGTCGCCGTCAAAGGGCTTGAGCAGATTCGGATTCGTCTTGCCCCGTTCCTGTTTAATCTGATCGTACTTCTGTCTAAGCGTCTCCGGACACATAATCGGCGTGTGAACCGCGTAATGTGAAAGCATCAAAAAGAAAGGCTTGCCGCCGCTTTCCTGTATGAACTTCACCGCTTCGCGCGCTTCTCGATGAGTGAGAAACTCTCCCGTCTTTTCTGGTTTCAAAGTGGTAATTCGATAGAGCGGATTCTTCTTCTCGTCGCCGGGATCGCGCTCTGTGGACGTGGAATAGTACGGGTCGAAATACGACGGCGGCTGACCCAAATCGCAGCCTCCGCGGGTGACGTCATAGCCCTGTTTGTCGGGGGAAAACTCGTCTGTTCCCAAATGGCATTTGCCGATGTATCCAGTTCGATATCCAAGCTCTTTGAGCCGTTCTGCGATGGTGAACTCTTCCAGTTCCATCTGAATCGGATTGACGGGGCAGGACAAGCGATTCTTCCCGTTTTTCTCGTAGGGCCACTGACCGTCGACCAGCGTCGGCTGAACTCCGCCCTGAAATCGGGCGCGAATCCAGTCCGTCAGCCCCAGCCGCGCCGGCGATTTCCCCGTCTGCAGCGACGCTCGCGTGGGAGAGCAGACGGCGCACGAGGCGTAACATTGCGTAAAGACCGTTCCTTTCTCCGCCAGAGAGTCAATGTGCGGCGTTTGATGGTACGGACTGCCGGAATAGGCAAGATCGCACGCGCCCAAATCGTCTACTAAAATCAGAACAATGTTCGGACGCTTGCCCGCCGGCGCCGGCTGGTCAGCCGCGGCGGCAGAAAAGAGTAAAAGCATCGATGCTATAAACGCCGCGGCGCGCCATGCAATGAGACGCTGAAATGTTTTGTCTGTCATGGTTTGAAAAATGGGATTAAAGACGTTTGGATTGTTTAATTGGACAGTTTAATTATAGCGTCAACCCTGGTTTTGTACAAGAGGATTCAAGAGAGGGGAAGCGGAGACGCCCGTTCGAAGTGTGAAATACCGCATTTCGTAAGCCGGAACCTCCCACGGATGGCGTCTGTCTCATACGTATCAACTTAAGAGAATTCCATATTTGTTTGGTTTATCTGTCTATTTTGAAGAAGGTCGTATGTATAGCGTTCTTTTTTTCGTTTGCAGCGTTTAGGCGTATCTCGAATAAACTTAACAATGTCACGAACTATTT
>JAZRTH010000040.1:0-4768 GCA_045651945.1 Thermoguttaceae bacterium | reverse complement strand
GTTTTCCGACCACGCCTGCTCCATGTGAATCAGCGCGCACTGCCTCGGACAAAAAGCAAGATGCTGCAGTCCGGAAATCATCAGAAATTCGTCTTCGGAGTAGGGCATGTATCTGTTTTATATAATCATGTACCCGTCTTTACTTGCCTTGATTGCATTCAAAGCGTCTTCTGTCATATATCCCAAAAAATCCGGGTCGTAACCAAGTGTCCATTTTAATAAACCGGGACGGTTCTCAATTTCTTGGACGCCAAACTTTTTGCAATTGTTACTCCAAATCTGAACAGAATTGAGTTGAATTTCCATTGCCGATACGTCCGTCGAGCCGTTTTCCAATTTTTCGATGGTTTTGGGATTGACAATAACGGAATATGTATCGCTGGCGGGAATTACTTTGCATAATTTTGCAACTTCGGGATAGTCAGTATGTTTTTCGGCATCTAACAATTCTTTAATTGCTTTATCAACATTCGTGGAACGAATTTCTCTTTCAAATGCCATCTTCAAAATGTCAGTTGTTGAATACTGATTATCTTGAATAACGCTCTCCTTAAGCAAATCGTCCAAGATATCAGACGAGACTTCAAACGCGCGGTAATCGTTATTAATCTGAGTATCGCAAAAGCGAAAACTGTATACAGTTCCAGGTCCCTTCAATTCGTCGTTGCGATTGACGCGTCCGGCAATTTGGAACAGACTGGCGGCAGAACAGGATTCGCGATACGCCGATTGGAACGAAAAATCAACGCCCGCTTCGACACAGCTAGTCGCAACCAGAATCAGACCCGGAATATAATCAGGCGACTGGGGATTTAACGCTTTTTTGATTTTCTGAACGATATTTTTTCGGTCATAGGGCGATAACGCTGTTGATAGGTGCATAACGCGGCGAGCGTTGCCTTCCGTCTCCAATAAACGTTCCTTCAAACGGGAGGCAAGAAGTGCAGCGTTATACACAGTATTTACAACGACCAAGCTGGATGTTAGTGGTGGTTGAATAAGCAGTTTGATAAGTTCGTCAACACTCAACCCTTTTTTAATTTGTTCAAATTGGATTCGTTTATTCTCCTGTTCCTGAATTTTCTGTTGAAGATTCTCTGGAATAATTTCTGGCAGAACAGGGGGTGCATTAGAATCATTCTGAATAAAGGATTCATTCTCCCAATATTTGATTAGCGAGCCGGACGCAAAGACAAAATGACAACGCCAATTCTGCGCCAGTTCCTTAAGCCATCGCCATTCCAGAGGCCAAATCGTTGTTGGCATGACGTTATGAGCTTCGTCAACAAAAACAGCGCTGCCCGGCAACGAATGCAGTTTTCTCAAAGCGGCGGGCATGTTTGAACCGAGCGTTTCAAAAAACTGAACAGCGGTCGTAACAACAATTGGAGAATTCCACAATACAGCAAATTGTTTAGATTTATCGTCTTTGAAATCTGCCAAATGATGATGTTCCGCAACGACAAATTCATCTTTTTCTTCCTCTTTTTCATCAGGCAAAACAAGAGCTTCACGATAAACTTTAACAGATTGCTGAATTATTTGCGTATACGGCAAAACGACAATAATTCTTCGCAGCTTTCGTTTAATTGCAATCTGCAGCAAATGAGCCATAACAGACGTTGTTTTCCCAACGCCGACAGCGGCAAGACAGGTTTCCATTGATTGATCGCTGATAGGAGCGTCCAAACAGCATTGAAAAACCTCGTCTCGAATCGCCTGACGCTTCGAACTGCCAGAACCTTTCTTTCCAAGTTTCTTTACATATTTCTGCAAAGCGGCAAGACGTTCTTCCCATCGCGGTTCAACCGACGTGGTCAATAAGTCTTTGCCACAATAGGCTGCAGCGTCTGAAAAGTCTGCGTCAACAAGACACGACAATCCTAATCGGCGTGATAATCCGGAATCCAAAAACGGGTCAGTTGCCGAATATTCTGGTTCCTCAATGGTTCCAAGCGCTTCGCGATGGTTGCAAATGTATTCATTCAATTTTTTGTCAACGCGTGATACAATGTCGCAACCATGATCAAAATCTTTTGGTTTCGAATAACGAAACGCCTTCATGTTTCTATCAACTTGTTCCTGATAATAAGGTAATCCGGCATGGTGAGAATAGACAATATTCGCAGATTCCAAAAGTGCAGGGATTTCAAAAACATTATTCTGTTTTGAGAAAAGATCAGAAACTCGTTGCATAAAATAAGCGCAACCAGCGTCGACATGAGGAATCGGTAATGACATCCGCGAATTGTTACATTGAAAAACCTTTTGGTTCTGTTCATCCAATTTACCCAAGTCATGGAACTGAGCAGCATTAAACAGAATTGACTTAAACGCCTGTTTTTGCTCGCCAGAATAAGAACAAAATTCCAATATCTGTTCTACGTTTTCACAACAGCGGTTTACAACGCCGGAGATATGGTCAAAGTACGTCTGAGGTGATTCGCCTCCTGTTCGAGCTAAAAAAGACATTGCCATGGATTTGTCGTTTATAAAAGCTATTGAAATAATGAGGCGTTAAACGCATACACGCGTTATAACGCCCCTAATATCATATCTTAGAGATTTGCCAAATCGCAGATCGAGCCAACTTTAGATGCTAAATCCGCTGGCAGATCCATTGGAACTTTGTATTGTTCCCATGACGTTGTAGGTTCGTCTTTGTTGAATTCCGGTTTGATGGTCGGTCGCAGTGCGTCGAGAATCAGAAAATCTGAACATTCTCCCAGCGGAGATTTATGCTCGACAAACCAGGCGTGACGAATTCGGACGTCCGTTCTAATATAGGACGACGTGTTGGAATAGGCATAGGGAATCGTCCTTTTCAGCAGATCAATATCTTCCTGCGAACAGTTCGTTTTTTTAGCGGCAGAAGGATTGACGAAGAAAGGCATGCAATAAACGCCATGCTGAACAATGCGGTATCCCAATGGCGCCATGCCGCGATCTTTGCCTTCCTGAACGCCGGATTTATTGGTGTTGGTCATTCGTTCAATCAAAATCGGAGCAACGGAGACGCCAAGTCCAAACTGAACAACGCCTGTTTTAATCGCCGATTGACTGTTGCCCTTCTTTTCCGGATCTTTGTCTCTCTTTTCCAAAAACGTTGTACCGAAAACGCGGGCGTCCCAATAGCGAGCCAGTAGAGCTTCAGGTTTCATACTTGAAATCTCGTCGCGCTTTCTGGTAGGCTGTTCCAAAATGTCAAAATTTGCGGCGTCAAGACCTACTCCAACCTGCGCCCAAAGGGGACCATCCTTGTCAGCAATCAGGTCGCGAATCTTTCGCTTGAACGAAACGGGAGAAATCTCTCCACGATCATCCATTCGATAACGAGGATCGCTTTCTCTGTCCGGGTCGCCGTTGGGATTGGAATTCACGACTTCGATTACCAGCAGTCCAACTGCACGATTCAAAAAAATAGCATTGCTTGTTTTACTCATGTGTATTATCTCCTGTTATTTATATTTCGAATTGTTGTTGACCAATATAATCCGTTAATCCAAATGTTTCTCCGATTCCTCTTTTTCATCTTGATTGACGTCAGAATTCTGACTGTCCGTGCCCTTGTATAGAGCCAAATACCCCAACAAGAACTGGGCTGCTTCAATATCAGAGAATTTTTCTGTAAGTTGTTCGTCGGACTCTTCAATAGCCTTGGAAACGTGATCCATTTCTTTCATAACCCAAGCAACATGACGGGGAGTGGGTTTTTTATCGTTATCCTCAGACTTTTTGCTGTTTAGATATTTTTTCGCCCAAGCCATATAAATCGGAAGGCGATCGCCAAGTCGGATCAACGCTTGCGCCGGATTGGTTTTAGCAATGGGAATGAGTGCATTGCCAATTAACGATGATGGAATGTCCCCGCCGCGAATATCCTGGCAATAGAAAATGTGCAACTGGTCTGCCAACGCTAGCAGCCGTCCAAGATTGAACGGAGTCTTATTCATATATACCTCCTTTTCCGATTTGAGATTTTTCAAAAGAATTCCTAGCATCGCAATGCAATGCAATGTACATATACGCTGATTATTTTCTTTCTTCTTATCTTTCTTTGAACCATCTTTTTTCTTTAAACCATTATTACCTCCAACATAAACCAACAATTCTTCGCAGTTTTCCAATAAACGACTCAGCAAAACGTTAGCTTCGCGCTTAGAGTGATTTCGCTGTAAAAACAACGCGAAAATATCACCGCGAGAAACTCCTGGAACGTTGCATGAATCCGTACCACCACGAATCCATTTTTTACAAAACAGTTCTTGAGCGTCTTCTAAACTAATCGGCGTTACACCTTGCAAAACTGGATTTTTGGACTGATTATCTTTAGACTGATTATCTTTAAAAATCCAAAGTTTGATTTCAGGAACGTTTTTAGAACCACGTTGCCAAAATAGAGCGTCTTCTCGCAACTGGGCAACAGTAAATGAATCTGAATACAATAACTGACGACGTCCAGTATCCAGCTCGCGAAGAATCAGGCACTTGATTGTATCTTCTTCTAAAGTTTCATGCACCTCATTAGAAAGTAACTTTATAACTGCTTCCGTTTTACGGGCAAAATCTTCATTAAAAGAAGAAACTGATGAAACGTCGGTTGAATCATTGTTATCTGAATAACCAGCTCCTATTTTTCGATAATTATTCAGCAATGTTGCCAAATCAGCGTTATTCTTTGTAGGATTGGGTTCAAAATAAACAATGAGCAAATCAGACTTTTTTTCATTGTCGGAAATAATACTTTCCCATGTTCTACCTTTCTGAT
>JAZRTH010000039.1:0-5945 GCA_045651945.1 Thermoguttaceae bacterium | reverse complement strand
GAAGCTCCGGCAGTCGAAGAACCCGCCGCTCCTGCCGAAGAAGCCGCTCCTGCCGAAGAAGCCGCTCCCGCCGAAGAAGCCCCCGCTGCTGAAGAAGCCCCCGCTGCTGAAGAAGCTGCTACTGCCGATCGCGCCAATCCCCCGCAGCCAAAAGTCGAACTCAATCCCGCATTCAAACCGGCGATTTACGCGACTCTGCCGGATTACTGCCCGGTTCCGGACGGCATGACGCTGGACGAAAAGACGAATATTATTTATCTCAACTGCCCGAACTACGTCCCCGCTGACGAAAACGGCAAACGCGAATTCAACGCCTGCCTGATGCAGATTCTGCCCGACGGAACGGTTGAAAAGGTTTTGGAATACCCGACTCATCCGGAAACCGGCAAAATCGGCTCAATGGGCATTGACATCTGCCCGTCTGGCAATTTGTACGTTTGTGACAACCAGCGCTTCTCCACCGATCCGCAGGGACAGGTTCCCTCTCGAATTCTGCGTATTGCCCGCGACGAAAACGGCAAAGTCATTTTTGACGAAAACGGCAAGCCGGATATTAAAGTCGTGATTGAAGGTCTCAACCTCGCCAACGCTATTCTGTGGGACGGCGACAACCTGTACATCACCGACACCATTGTTCCGACTCAGGGCGACGAATTTGGACGCGGCGGCATTTGGAAGTTCACCCGCGACGAAATCAAAAAGGCTCTGGAAAACAACGAAGTTATCAAAGTTGACGCCAAGGCTGGCGACGCTCACCTGATTGTTACCGCCCCGGTTAAGAAGATCGGCCGCGAAGACTTCTCCGGCGCTGACGGCATGACCAAGGCGTGGGACGCAATTTACTTCGGCAACTTCGGCGATGGCGTAATTCGCAAGGTTACCTTCGACGAAGAAGGCAAGCCGACAGTTGAAGTCGTTGTCGATCGCGACGATTTCCAGTGCTGCGACGGCATTTTCTACGATAAGGTTACCGACCTGATTTACATTGACGACTCTCAGGCGAACGCGATTCGCACGCTCGACAAAGACGGCAATTTGAACATCCTCTGGATTAACCCGGACACCGACGGAGCAGACGGTTCTCTCGACCAGCCGGCAGAATGCATTGTTCGCGACGGCAAACTGATCATGGCGAACTTCGACTGGACGTTCCCCGGTCTGACCAACGCCGCTCACGACAAACCGTACACGCTCAGTGTTATCGACGTTACCTCGTTAGCGAAAACCACGCTTGAAAAGGTTGCTGACGCTGTTGAAGAAACCGCTGAAAAAGCTGCTGAAGCTGTCGAAAACGTTGCTGAAAAAGCCGTTGACGCTACAAAAGCCGCTGCTGAAAAAGCTGCTGACGCTGCTGAAACAGTCGTTGAAAAAGCCGCCGATACCGTTGAAAAAGCGGTAGACGCTATTGAAAACGCTATTGAAGGAAACGCTCCGGCTCTGGAAACCGCTCCGGCGCCGGAAGAATGATTTAGACAGTAGGCAATAGGCAGTAGGCAGTAGTTTTGGGATTGCCCCTTCTAATGCCTATTGCCTGCGCCTCCCTAAACTTCTCACCCCTCACTCCTAACTAACAAACGCTCTGGTTCAATTATATGCCTTTATACAAATACGTTCACGATAAAGAAAAGGGAAAAGATTGTCCTGAAGAATTTGAGGTTCTGCAGTATTTGTCGGAACCGGATCTGACGGTCTGTCCGGATTGCGGCAAGCCTGTCCATCGAATTTTGGGGAATTTCGCTCCCGTCAAATCGGAACGAGATATGCTCAGCGATAAAAACATCGGGGAGAAAGGGTTTACGAAATACGTCAAAGCCGGAAACGGCTACTATGAAAAAACCGCCGGAGACGGACCGCAGGTCATCTCTGGCAACTAACGGAGAAAGCCATGTTTTCAGGAATCGTAGAAGAAACCGCCCGCGTCGTCAAGATTGTCAAAGAACAGGAAAACGTTCACTTTACGCTCACCTGCTCGTTTGTAAACGAACTCAAAGTTGACCAGAGCGTTTCTCATAACGGCGTCTGTTTGACGATTGTTTCCATAGACGACAACACGTACACAACCACCGCCATGAAAGAGACGCTGGAGCGATCCAACCTCGGCTTGCTGCAAGTCGGCGACGAAGTCAACGTGGAGCGCAGCATGTCGATCAACGGTCGGCTAGACGGGCACATCGTTCAAGGACACGTCGACATGACGGCGGAATGCATCGACATTCAAGACGCTCAAGGGAGCTGGTATTTCACGTTCAAGTACCCGTTTGACAGAGAAATGGCTCAGCGCGGATACATGACCGTCGACAAAGGCTCTGTAACAGTCAACGGCGTTTCGCTGACCGTCTGCAACCCCACGGACGATACGTTCCAGGTCGCCATTATTCCCTATACGTTTGAGCATACAAACTTCCACTGCTTCAAGGTTGGCAGTAAAGTCAATCTGGAATTCGACATCATCGGGAAGTATCTCGCCCGGCTGTCGCATTTTTCAAAGTAAACCTGAACAGACCTCTTTGCGAAGAGGCGGGAATTCCAGTTCTCGCCTCTTGTTTCTTATATAACTTTCCTTTAACCCCTTGGAACCCGCCATGAAACGCATCTTTTTTGTTTTTGTCTCGTTGTTTTTGTTGTCTCCGCTATGCTTCGCGGAAGAGTTCGCCTTGTCTCCCGACAATCCCCTTGACGCTCGCGCGCTGGAAATTGTCAAGATGATTCCCGAAAAGCCGGAAGCTATCTTGCCGCCGATTTCCGACCGCGACGCCTGGGCGAAGATTGCTCAAACCGGGAACGGCGCCGCCGTTATCAAACAGGCGGAAAAGATTCTCACAACCCCCATGCCGGAACTGCCGGACGACTTGTACTTGGAATTCTCCCGGAACGGGAACCGAACGAACTGCCAGAGGGTTATTGGCGCTCGTCACGGACGCCTTGCGCCCCTTGTCGTGGCGGAATGCATTGAAAACAAAGGTCGATTTATCCCAGAACTGGAACGCTTTCTTTTGGACGTCTGCAAGGAGAAATCCTGGGTTCTGCCCGCTCACGACCCCGGCAACGGGAACTTTAACGGGACGGGAATGAACGTTGACCTCGCTTCGAGCGCTCTTTCTTGGGACCTGGCGACGGCGTACAACATCCTGGGCGACAAGCTCTCGCCGGAAGTTCGCCAGACGCTGCTGGAAACGCTTGAGCTTCGAAACTTCAAGCCATACGAAACCGCCATCAAGACCGGCAAGTTCCGCCCGCTGTGGTGGATTACCGGGGAGAACAACTGGAACGCGGTTTGTCACGCTGGTATGTGCGGGGCTGCGTTAGCCGCCATTGACGACCCGGCTCGACGCGCCTGGTATATTGCCGCCGCCGAAAAGTACAGCGCTGCCTTTATCAAAGGGTTTACCCCCGACGGCTACTGCTCCGAAGGGCTTGGGTACTGGTCTTACGGATTTGGGAACTATATCCGTCTGTCGGAAACGATTCGCCGCGCGACAAGTAACAAAATCAACCTCATGGATACCGAGTTCTGCGAGACGCTTTCCAAATTCCCATTGAGAATTCAGATCATGTCCGGGATTTCTCCGGCGTTTGCCGACTGCGGCGTTGGCGCGAAAGCCCCAAAACTGTACGTTAATTACTTGGCGCATATATACGGCTGGGACGTTCCGGAATACTACAGCGACGACGAACTGAAAAACGTTTCCGCCGGCGCGTATATCCTCAAGGGAATGTACTCGCTTGACACGCATTTTTCGACCGAGTTCAAGCCGGTGGGCGTTCCGATTCGGGACTACTTCAACAACGCGGGGATTCTCGTTTGCCGTCCGTGCGCCGACCCGGTCGCCAACAAACCCGGTGACAAAGACTGGGACAAGCTCGCCGCCGCAGTCAAGGCGGGACACAACGCCGAATTCCATAACCATAACGACGTCGGTTCTTATACGATTGTCTATCACGGTCAGCCCGTCCTCATGGACGTCGGCGGGGAAGTCTACACGAAACGCACGTTTAGCGGTCAGCGATACGTCAGCCGCGTTATCAACTCCTGGGGGCACCCGGTCCCCATGATCAACGGTCAGCTTCAGGCGACCGGCGGGAATTCCAAAGGCGTGGTCGTCAAAGACGAGTTCTCAGACGAAAAAGACGTCTTCGCGTTTGAATACCAGTCCTGCTATCCCGCCGTTAAAGAGCTCAAAAAACTGGAACGCACGTTCGTCTACGACAGAAAGAACAACGTCATTACAATTACCGACCAGTTCCAGCTTGACGGCGAAGCGAAACTGCCGTTCGATTCCGCGCTGACAACCATCTGGGACGCTCAGCGCGACGGCGATGCGATTATTGTCGGCAAAGACAATTACCGACTCCGCGTTGAAGTCGAAGCGACAACCGTCGACGCGTCTGGCAAGGAAACAAAACTGGACTGGGAGTTTACGTCTGAACTGTGCAACGAAGACCAGGGCGGACTGAAAGGCTCCAAACGCCTTGGCGTCATCCTCCCGCCGGTTAACAACGCAACGGTGAAATTTACAGTAAAGCCGATGTAAGTCAAGAAAGAACCGTTGACTAAATTGTAACAACAGAATGCGGGAGGGAAATAAAGCGCCTTCCCGCATTTTTTGTTTCCCTATGCTGGTTTAGTTATAATCCTGGACGGTTCGACTGCTAATGTTTCATAATCGCGGCGATAGAACGTGAAAAGAATAACGATTGTCAGAACAATTGATATTACAGCGCTTTTAATAGTGTGACAGTGAATTGAGTTGATAAATCGTTTTATCTCTTGATAAGAACATTCTTTTAACGAACAGAATAACATAAGATTAATTTTTTGAGGTGAAATATTGCATGATAGCATATAAAACGGCTGTATATTACCCATCTTAACTCTCTTTACAAATACGCTATTTAATGTATATTTCCTATCTTCACATATTTTGTAATTTCTTTACAAAAAAGTAGTTCCAAAGTTAAAAATTATTGAAATATTTCATTCCTTACCCCTTGCAATTTATAAAATATCCGCCATAATACTTAAAAGTTATAGCTTATGTATTTTATTTAAAACATAATGCTATACGTCATAAATAACTCATTTTAACAAGTTGTTAAGATTGTTGAATATGACCTGTTTATCGCAGATTACCAAATGGAAAGTTTCCTAATTTGTAACATTTTAATATCTGTGATAAAGAACAGGATCGATTATCCAGTTTCAGGCTTTTAACTGAACAAGGATAAAATCATTTCGACAATGTTTTGTTTGTGACAGTTTTTAAGTTTGTTCAAAACAGAAAAGGAAAGAATTAAAATAAGGAATCAATTTCGCCTTCTGGCGATAAGGAGTTTAGGATGAACGAGCATGAAACCTGTAAGTCTTGTTTCAGGTTCGATCAAAAGAGCGATGTAACATTTTTTGTGAGTTTTTTTCAGTCAGTTGTTTTTAATAAATTAAATTGATTGACAAAATAACTCAAATTCAAATCAAACAATGATGATGTTAAAATAGGCAAAAATTTTAACGCATCAGCCAAATCAAACGTTTTTTTGATTTCAAAGGACTTTGTTATGTTGTTGACAGAGTCAAAATGAATAAGGAGATCATTTTAATATCAGGTATTTTATTTTGACTATTTAAATTAATAAGGATTGTTGTTGAAGGTCAAAAGTCCCTGACTATGTGTCTGCAATAATTCATTTGCAAGACGATGAACCACCCCCGGATGGGGCTTAGACATTCGTTTTTTTATAACCTGTTTTCTTTTTTGCAAAGGAAAGGATTTACCATGAGTTTTAGCTCAAAAACCAGAGTTGTGGCCTTGATGGCAGCCGTGGTTGCAATCATTGCAAGTTTTTCTTCCATTTCTGAAGCTGGATGGCGCCACAGAGTTTGCTGCTGCTGCCCAGTAATTTGCGACGTTCCCGCTTGCGCTCCGGCTGATGTTGCTCATGAAGCTACC
>JAZRTH010000038.1:0-11997 GCA_045651945.1 Thermoguttaceae bacterium | reverse complement strand
AGAATATTTATGCTCAATCGTTTTCAAATTGGGTTCGGAAGTCTCGACGCGCCAAACCGTCTGCGGCTGATCAAACGAAAATGTCCAGTTTTGTCCAGTTTTATTGTTTTCACTTTGAGCGTATAACGAGCATGAAATTAACGCAGAAAAAACCAGCAATATGATAAAACGAGCTGCAAGTCGCAGGGTGCAAGGCGAAAGGCGCAAAGCAACGTCGCGTACATGTTTTCTCGCTATTAGACTCTCGCTTTTCGATTCTTCCCGTAGTGTCATATTTATTTCACTCATTTTATCTAATTTGTTTTTCTAGTAGTCGTTCAGTTAAATAAAATCAACAATCTGGGGAATTCAGATAACGCCATGTTGAAAAAAAACAACATTAGAACCGTCCTAAATAAAAAAATCCCCAAAAAAACGCAGAAATAACCAAACGTTTCTGAAATCCTGTACTATACTCTTACCAAAGAATTGAATTTGACGCCAGAGCAAATTTCGAGAAAAATGGAACAAAATTCTCGATTTGTCCGGTAAGAAATCGAACCGATTTCGTAATTTGAATATAATAATACATAGATAGATTGTAAATGAATAACTAACATTGAATGCGCTGGCGCAATCTCATTGTCAGTTATAATTAGTCCTCAATTTCAATTTCCTTACTATGAACCAGGAATCGTTATCAGATTGTTTAAATGAGTCAGAAATGCCATCGGAACTCAAGGAGCTTTTTGAAGCCATCGAGAATCTTCCGGCAGAACATAAATCCCGCTTGAAACCTTTGGCGGAAAGAATCCTGGCAGCGTCCAAACGCCGTCGTAAGATTCTGACCCTGGTTCAAGACGCGTTGAGTCAGCTTCGTCTCGACATGAAATATCTCGTCTTTGACCTGGAAGCCACTCGTCGGGAACGGGACGATTTTCAAAGACAGCTTAAAGAATAATCTTTTTTTGAAAAAGAATAGACACATAGCCACATGGATAATGGACAATTGCGACAGCGCTCCTCCATTATCCATTTTTTATTTTCTGTTTTTTATTATTTATATCCCCTCTTTACAATTTATAGGGAATGTTGTATAATCAGGAAATAATTTGACGGTATAAACTATTACTATGCGTAATAAACAAGGAGATAAAACCATGTCCCGAAAATTCCTTCACGTCGGCTGCGTAACGCACGACAAAGACTTTCCCGGTCTGAACTACAATCAAATTTTGGACTGCTACTGTTCCGACCCGACAGCCAACGAACACAATATCGAATGGCTGTACTTCCCGGAAACCAGCCCGCTGGCGAAAACGGCAATTGCAACTACAACGCACATTGCCTACATGGTAGACGATCTGGAAGCCGCTGTCGCCGGCAAAGAGATGGTCTTGGAACCGATCGAAGTCGGTCCCGGATTCAAAATTGCGTTCTTCTGGGAAGACGGCGCGTTGGTGGAAAACTGCCAGGCAAGCTGAGACGACTTTCAGGAATAACTAAGAATCGCTTTTGACCTTGGACGTTTAAATGTCTTTGATTGTTCCATAGTCAGTTGTCAGATTCTTTCCCACATTTCCGTCGAGGCGTTAGCTATATAAATAACGTCTCGATGGCATTTTTTATTTTTAAACGCTGGTTAAATTAACCAGTTCAAACCTACCAATTTCCAATACAGAGGCTTTAAAATGGAAGAATTTCCTATGACTCGACAAGGATACGACAAACTCCGTGCTGAGCTGGATTATATGGAAAAAGTTGAAATGCCTGCAATTGTAAAAAGAATTGCAGCCGCCAGAGAAGAAGGCGACTTGAGTGAAAACGCCGAATACCATGGAGCGCGCGAAAGTCAGGGTCTCTTGGAAGCCAAAATGGGACAACTTCGTTACAAGCTCTCCAACGCGAAAATTATTGACAAGAGCGATCTTCCCTCAGACGAAGTCGTTTTCGGATCCCAAGTTCGCGTTTACGACGAATATTTTGAAGAAGAAGTTACCTACACGATTGTCGGCGCCGGAGAAGAAGACTTCGACGAAAATAAAATCCTCGTTTCCAGCCCCTTGGCGCAAGGACTGCTCGGGAAAAAAGTCGGAGACGTCGCCCAGGTCGACGCCCCTGCTGGAATCATCGAAATGAAAATTCTGGAAATCATTCAGCCGGAATGAGGAATAGAAAGTAGGCGCGAAGCGCTTCCTATAGAACCGCATAGCGCTTCAATATTAGTAGCCGTGGGTTTTAACCCACGGAGGCAGTAGGCAATAGGCAATAGAGATTCGCCTCCGGCGAATTCAAATTTCAACTCCTCACTCCTCATTCCTAACTCACAACTCACATTTTTTAACACTTAACCCCCTTTTATAGCAATGTCTAACGTAGAAGTATATTGGCATGAACACGTCGTTTCACGCGAACAGCGCGAAGAAAAAAATAACAACAAAGGTTGCGTTGTCTGGTTTACCGGCTTGAGCGCGTGCGGAAAAAGCACCGTCGCCAACCTGGTAGATTACAAACTCTTCCAGCGCGGAGCGCACAGCTTCGTTCTGGACGGCGACAACGTTCGTCACGGTCTCAACGCCGCTCCGAAGATGCTTATGGAAAAGCACTCTGAAGAATTCGCCAAACGTTTTGGCTTGGGATTTTCCGCCATTGACCGCGAAGAAAACATCCGCCGCATCGGCGCCGTCGCTTCTCTGTTCGCCTCTGCTGGAATCGTTGCCATCACAGCGTTTATCAGCCCCTATCGCCGCGACCGCGACAACGTCCGCGCTTCTCTGCCGGAAGGCGACTTCATCGAAATTTTCGTTGACGCCCCGCTGGAAGTCTGCGAAGCCCGCGACCCGAAAGGTCTGTACAAAAAAGCCCGCGCCGGCGAACTGAAGGGATTCACCGGAATCGACGATCCCTACGAAGCCCCGCTCAATCCGGAACTCCGCCTGGAAGCCGGAACGAAAACCCCTGATCAACTGGCTGACGAAGTCGTTGACTATCTGGTCAGCAAGGGAATCGTTAAATAAGTTTGTAAGCTGTTAGCTGCTAGCCATTAGCTTGGTTATTAGTTGTTCTCAGCGTTTAATTTTAAAGCTGGAATCTAAAAAATAACAAAGCTAGAAGCTAAAAGCTAAATTCCGCGCCCATTTTCAACTGATATTTTAAGAGTATGCAAAATCCAATTCAGCGTCCGCGCGTTGTAATTACCGGCATCGGGCTAACCGCCCCCAATGGCAATACGCTTTCCGAGTATCGTCAGGCGCTTTTAGACGGCAAAAGCGGCATTCAGGAATACGAGATTCGTTATTTCGGCAAGACGCTGGCGGGGATTTGCAGTTTCGACCCGTTGAAATATCAAAAGAAAAAGGACGTCCGCCGCGGCACGAGAGCCGGTTCAATTGGCGTCTACTGCGCTCACGAAGCAATTCAGGACAGCGCGCTGGACTGGGAAAACGTCGATAAATCCCGCGTCGGCGTTTACGTCGGCATTACAGAACACGGCAACGTCGAGACGGAAAATGAAGTTTACAATATCAGCCAGTTCAACTACGACTGTTCCATCTGGACGCACCATCACAACCCCCGCACCGTTGCCAACAACCCGGCGGGAGAAATCAATTTGAACATGGGAATTACCGGACCGCATATTACGCTTGGCGCCGCCTGCGCTGCTGGGAACTGCGGTTTAGCGCACGGCTGTCAGATGCTGTGGCTGGACGAATGTGACGTCGCGATTTGCGGCGGCGTTTCAGAAAGCATTCATACGTTTGGCATTTTCGCCGGGTTCAATTCCCAGGGCGCGCTGGCGAAGTCAGACAACCCTGCAACCGCGTGCCGCCCGTTCGACAAAGACAGAACCGGCATCGTCGTTTCCGAAGGCGGATGTCTGTTTACGGTAGAGCGTCTTGACGACGCCTTGGCGCGAGGCGCAAAGATCTATGCAGAAATCGTCGGGTTCGCCTCCAATACAGACGCGACGGACTTCGTTCTGCCAAACGCTGAACGTCAGGCGCAATGCGTTGAAATGGCGATTCGCCGCGCTGGGATAGAAAAGAACCAGATCGACATCGTTTCCGCTCACGCAACGGGAACGTCCAGCGGCGACGCGGTCGAATGCGAAGGGCTTCGCTCCGTGTTTGAAAACTGCCCCAACGTCCGCTTTAACGGCGCGAAAGGACACATCGGTCATTGCATGGGAGCCGCCGCCGCGCTGGAACTGGCAGGCAACATCCCGTCCTTTACAGACGGCTTGATTCACCCGGCAATCAACGTTGACAACCTCGACCCGAATTGTGACATTTTCGGTCAGCTGGTACTCAACAAGCCGGAAAGACGAGACTCTGTCAACTACATTCTCAACAATTCCTTTGGAATGTTGGGCATCAATTCATCCGTTATCGTTAAAAAATGGCAGGGAGAATAAACGCTTTTCCCCTGACGTTATATATCAACCTTAACCCTTTGATTTCATAATGACACCTGCAGAAATTCGAGAAGCAGTTCTCAACATTTTGGAAGACATCACCCCGGACGAAGACCTCACCCAACTCAAGGACGACGTTCCGTTCCGCGAACAGCTGGAATTGGACTCGATGGACTTTTTAGACATCGTCATGGAACTCCGCAAGCGTTATCGCATTCAGATTCCGGAAAACGAGTATACCAATCTCATTACGATGGATTCCACGGTGAAGTATCTCACCCCCAAAATGGAAGAGCTTTAATCGAACTTTTTTCCCTCGCGTAAAGAGATATGTATGACACAATCATCATCGGAGCGGGCATGTCCGGTCTGGCGGCTGGCGTACGATTGGCGCACTACGACCAAAAGGTCTGTATTTTAGAGCGTCACAGCGTCGTCGGCGGTCTGAACTCATACTATCGTCAGCGAGGAAGAAATCACGACGTCGGGCTTCACGCCGTTACAAACTTTCAGCCCAAAGGCGTCAGAAAGGGACCGCTCGCCCGGCTTCTCAAACAGCTTCGTCTGGCGTGGGACGAGTTAGGGCTGGTTCCGCAGTCCGGGTCGTCTATTCGATTCCCGGACTTAACGCTGCGATTCAACAATGACTTTTCGCTGCTGGAATCGGAGATTCGCAAACACTTCCCCAAAGAGTCCGACGGGGTTCAAAAGCTCATCGGCGCTCTGGTCGATTACGACGATTTAGGGAAGACGGTTAACGTCTCTGCCCGCAGCGTCGTCAAAGAATACATCAAATCGCCGCTTCTGACCGACATGCTCTTCTGTCCGTTGATGTACTACGGTTCTGCAATCGAAGACGACATGGACTTCAACCAGTTCAGCATCATGTTCCGGTCGATCTTTCTGGAAGGCTTTGCCCGACCGATGGGCGGCGTCCGCGACCTGCTTTGCAAACTGGTTAACCGATTCAAAGAAGACGGCGGCGAGCTTCGCACCAAAGCGGGAGTAAAACGCCTCTTACAGCGTGACAACCAGGTTTACGGCGTCGAGCTGGACAACGGCGAAATTATCGAATCCCGCCGGGTACTGTCCTCTGCCGGCTGGCGCGAAACGCTGGGGTTGTGCGATCCTGACACCGCCAAGCAGGACAAGCCCGGTCAGCTGGCGTTTGTCGAAACGATTTCCGTTCTGGACAAACAGCCCAAGCAGTTTGGTCACAACGACACGATTGTTTTCTTTAACGACTCGCCCAAGTTCGCGTACCATAAGCCAGACGGTCTTGTCGACCTGAGATCCGGCGTCATTTGTTCGCCCAACAATTTCAATTATTCCCAGCCGCTGCAAGACAACGTCATCCGAATCACCGCTCTTGCCAACTTTGAAAAATGGCATGGGCTGCCGCAAAAAGAATACGCTCTGGAAAAGCTCCGCTGGTACGACCGCATTGCTCAGTCGGCAGCGCGGTTCGTTCCGGATTTTCGCGGCTCGGTTATCGATACAGACATGTTCACGCCAACCACCATCACCCGATTCACCGGGCACGAAAACGGCGCTATTTACGGCGCGCCGGTTAAGCAGTATTCCGGTCAGACGCCGATTAAAAATCTGTACGTCTGCGGAACGGATCAAGGCATGGTTGGAATTATCGGCTCGTTAGTTTCCGGAATCACGATTGCAAACCAGTACTGTCTGCAAGACTGATTCCGTTTTCCCCTTTGTAACAATCCTAAAAGGACAAACATCATGAAAAAGGTTTTACTGTTGATTTTAGCGATTTCGTTATGCGTTTCCGTTATTGGCTGCGGTCCGCGCCGTTCAAAGCGTCTTAAAGCGCCGGCTTACGATACGCAGGCTATTGCCGCCGCCGCGATGAAGCAGTACGACCTCAACGGGGACGGTCAGATTTCCGGAGACGAACTGGACAAAGCGCCCTGCATCAAATACGCGTTCCCAAACATGACCGCTGTTACGTCAACGGAGATTGCCAATCGCGTTCGCATTTGGAAAGAATCCCGGCTCGGTCTGCAAACCGCCAGCGTCAAGCTTGTCAAAGACGGCAAACCCGTCGACGGCGCCGAGGTTACCGTCTCCTCCGAGGATTTCATGGGCGGAAAGAAGATTCAATTTTCCGACACAACCAACGTTTCCGGCGTTATTACCCTTACCGCGCCAAACGAAGACAACCTGCCGGGAGTCCCATGCGGGTTCTATAAAATTGAGGTAAAGTACCAGGGTAAGACGTACAATTTGGGAATCGAAGTTGGAGAAAACTCCGGCGGAGATGCGCCAACCCTTGAACTGAAAGATTAGAAAATAATAGACAGACAGTTCGCTCGAGATTTAAAATAATCTATTGTCTACTGCCTACTGCCTATTACCTATACAACTATGACCAAACGTAAACTCGACAACGCGAGAGTCATTATTACCGGAACGTCAAGCGGTATTGGCCGTGCATTGGCGTTAGAACTGGCAAAGTACAATTGCCGGCTCGTCCTCACCGCTCGCCGAGCGGAACGGCTTGAAGAACTCAAAGCGGAGATTCTCAATTCAAACAGCGCTCTGAACGACCAAAGCGTTCAGATTGTCGTTGGCGACATTGCCGACGACGATGTCCGCATGGAGGTTCTTCAAACGGCGATTAACTCGTTCGGAGGTTTGGACGTTCTGGTCAACAACGCTGGCGTTGGCGCGTTTGGTCTGTTTGAAAAAGCCGACCCGGACAGACTGCTCCAGATTCTGGACGTCAATCTGATTTCTTCTATCGAAATGACCCGCATCGCGCTGCCGGAACTGTTCAAGTCCGCAGACGTCTACAAGCAAACCAAAACCGGCTGCGCCCCGATTATTTCGTTTACCAGCTCCATCATGGGCAAAGTCGGCGCGCCGTACAGTTCAGAATACTCTGCGGCAAAATGCGGACTTCACGGATTCACGCAAGCCCTGCGAGCGGAAATCAAGTCAAAGGGCGTTGACGTCTTAACCGTCAGCCCCGGCACAACCAAGACAGAGTTCTTCGATTCCGTTATCGACAAAACCGGCATGACAAACTGGCCCTCTCACAAACCCGTAACGCCGGAATACGTTGCAAAGAGAATCGTCAAATCGCTCAAACGCGGCGACCACGAACTCGTCCCCTACTTCTGGGGAGAAGTCCTCTGCGTACTTAACCGCATTTCCCCCGGCTTCGTCGACAGAGTTATGTCGTGGTACGCGTAAGAGAAGAGTGGTAAGTATTAAGTGGTAAGTGGTTAGTGGTTAGGACGCAAAGCGCCTCACAAATTTTTCTCGCAACTCTCAAGTTCGCCTTCGGCGAAAGCGTAACTACGCTCCCGATGGTCGCTCCGTTACCGCCTTTCAAACCTCTCGCAACTTAAAAAACAATCCCCTTGAACGTCTGTTACATTCAAGGGGATTTTATTTGAATCGGATATCCGATTGTTATTATCGGACTTTTTCCATAAAGACGGCGTTGCCTTTGGAATTATACTCAACTTTGGTCATGAAATTCCGCATGAGCATAACGCCGCGTCCGTTGGGTTTGTCTAAATAATCGGGATCCGTCGGGTCGGGAAGTTTTTCGGGGTCGAATCCGTCGCCTTCGTCTGCAATTTCCGCTCTGAACAAATTGGGAGAGATGCCGACGCGAACGTGAACCTTTTTGGCGGGATCGTATTTATTGCCGTGTTTCACCGCGTTGACAAGCGCTTCTTCCATCGACAGATGAACGCCGAAAACCAGTTTGTTTTCCCAACCGTTGTTCATGAGCGTATTGAGAATTTCGTCCAGCAACGGGCGGACGGCGTCTGTTGTATCGCTGTAAATTTCAACGTCGCGATACCACGCCCATTGTTCGGCAGAAAATAAATCGGCTCCTTCTGACATAGCTTGCCCCACTAGAAAGCGGCGATGGCGTCCGCTTCTTCTTTGCGAATGTCAAACAAACGATTCAAGTTGGTAATTGTAAAGATCTCACGAATATCCGGCGAAATATTGCACAGTTTCATGGATCCGCCCGCCGCGACAACCTTTTTATGAAGGTTGATCAGTTTGCTCAAAGCGGAGGACGACATGAAGTTCACAGTCGAAAAATTCAATACGAGCTTTTTGCGGCCTTCAACTTCAACCAGCGAGAACAGTTCCGCTCCCAACTGCTGAATAGCGAGGTCTTCGATAATTCGGGAATCCAAAAAATGAACGACAGTTATATCTGCCACTTCATTCAAAACGATATGTTGATAGTCTGCCATGTATAAACCTTAAAATGGTCAAAAACAAAAACACAAAGGACGTCGGCAAACGCCCTTCCTATTACACTCATCTATTTTGACATCAAAACGCGCTTTTGTCAAGACGTATAAGCGGGAAAAAAGGATTTTTTTAGCGAAAAAAATAGTCCGGCGAGCCAGGAACGTTAGTTCCTGGGTAATGAACCGCGTATGCGGTTCAATAGTTGCCGCCCACCCGCTCGGCGTACCCGGACCGCGGCAGTCCCCTGCCGCCCCAGCCGCTCCGCTCCGCTGAAAATCTGAGACGCAACCGAAAACCTTTCTGGATCGCGGACGTAAGTCCGCAAAAGAAAACTAAAATTCCAATAAATACAATTTTTTATTTCCCCCTATTGTCTGTATAATTATTTCTTGTTATAATAATAAGTAACAATAATATATCCTTTACCCCCATTTCCAGAGAACAAAATGAAAAAACAGGCGCTGTTAATCGGAATTAACGAATATCAGATTTTACCGGAACTGAAATACGCCCGACAGGACGCAGAAGCGGTCGAACAGGCGCTTAAGCAGAACTATTGTTTCTCTGACGACGAGGTTATGCTTTTAACCGACGCCAAGCCGGGATTGTTCAAGCCGTCAAACCGCCGAATTATCGAAAAGCATCTGGAAAAGCTGGCGGAGCAGGATCTCGACCTGTTTATTTTCGGGTTTTGGGGACACGGTCTGTTTCGAAACGGTCAGCGGTACTTCTGCCCGCTGGACGCGATTAGCGAAGACATCGAAGAACTCGGGTTGTCGTTTGATTCCCTTCAACGATTGCTATCTGCTATCAGAGCGAAAAATACGTGTATGATTCTGGACTGCTGCCAGAAGGTTCACGACAGGGGTGATGAGGAAGTTCTTACCGCCGCCGACCAGGCTGTCATGGAAAACATGGCTCGCGACATCGTCTTGAGAAGAAAGGAAAAGGAACCGGAATTCGTCTCCAACGTCGCGATTCTCAATTCCTGCAAGCAGGGACAAGCCGCCTACGAATGGGACAGCCGCAAACACGGCATTTTCACGGCTCATCTTTTGGATGCCATGAACAGACGCTTTGACAGCGTCGCTCAAATTGTGAGCTATATCAGCAAAAACGTCGAAAAGACCGCTATGGAATTGGGCAAGACACAAACGCCGTTCTATAAGCTCGAAGGCGACATCTCGCTGCCGGTTGATACAAAATCCTCGCCGCTTGTTACCGGAGACGTGTTTATTTCTTACCGACACTGCAACGCCGACCTGGTCGCGCCAATAGAAGAAGAACTCAAAAAGCGTGGTATTTCGTACTTTATTGACCGTGTCGGAATTAACTACGGGATGGAATATTCAGAGGCGTTGACTCAAGCTATTTCAGACTGTAAGCTATTATTGCTTTTCTGGACGCCGGAAGTTAAAGGGTCTGACGATATCGTTAAGGAAGTAACATTGGCACAAGGTCTTAAAAAGACGGTTATTCCTTACAAGATCGGCGATTTTAACATCACAGAGCATCGTAGACTGTGTTACCATATTGCCCATTTGAGCCGTTATGAAGTCCCAACTCAGACGCCAGAAACAGTTGCCGAACTGGTAAATCGGATTGAACAGGCGTTAACGGGAAAGATGTTGTCATCAATGGATAACAAAGCTTCCATTTTCATTTCTCAGAATCAAATGCAAAATTCTTTAGAAAACAGTAATCTTCTTTTTGACGTTCTGGTAAGAGAAAAACAGAAAAATCAAAAAATTATTGAACAGTTACAACAAGAAGCATCAGACGCTTTTAAAAATGAGAATTATGACTTTGCAATCCTTAAACTTGAGGAGATTCTTAAGCTAGAACCGAAATTTAATGAAGCAGAAGATTTATTGTCCCTTTGCAAATCTAAAAAGGCTTTAGAAAAAATTCATAACGAGAATACCAAAAAGGCAGAAAAGCAAAAAGAGATTGAAGAACCGAATAAAACGGAAACGCCAGAATTCAAAAGAAATCAACAGAATCAATTTCAAGTTCAACAAAGAGAAGAACAAAAGACTTTAATAAAAGAATGGCTGTTGAGTATTGCAACAGATGAAAAGCGAAAAGTTCAAATAAAAAAGTGGCTATGTGGTATTGTGGCTGTAATTATAGGAATAGTTCTTCTTTTTTATTGTTTAATCTATATTGTGGAAAATGTAAGAGTAAAACGTGCTCAAGACGAGTTGAAGCAAAAAATATCAAGATTTGAACCTGGACAATTCGTTGGAGAACGTCAAGTTATAACCGTTAATGATGTGGAGTTTGCGTTCAGATGGTGTCCAGCAGGAACATTTATGATGGGATCTCCTGAATCGGAAAATGGGCATAACGATAATGAAATCCAGCACCAAGTAACACTTACTAATGGTTTCTGGATGATGGAAACTGAAATAACTCAGAAACAATGGAAAACTGTTATGGGTAATAATTCGATTAAATTTAGTGATTATTATTTTCCCAATTTTTATGATAACAGAGACGACTATTCCAGAGACGACTTTCCCATTGAAAATGTTTCTTGGGATGATTGTCAAAAGTTTTGTCATAATACCGGATTGCAACTTCCAACAGAAGGGCAATGGGAATACGCTTGCCGCGCTGGAAGCACAGGAGCATTCTCAGGAAATTTAGATGAAATTGCCAATTATGGTGGATATCATCTTTGCCCCGTTAAAACGAAACTCCCCAATGCATGGGGACTGTACGACATGCACGGCAATGTGTCGGAATGGTGTCAAGACTGGTATGGGGATTATCCAAGCGAAAATGTTACGAATCCAACGGGTCCTTCTAGTGGTCTTTCTCATGTTTTCAGAGGTGGAGGTTGTAACAGGGGAGCCAAGATGTGTCGATCCGCAAGTCGTAACGTATCAGCTCCTATAGGGTTCCGTTGTGTAAAAAATCAATAGTATGGATCAGGAAGGATTATCGTCGTACTCTACAAAAGCGGGCGTTGTCCGCGATCCAGAATGGTTTTCGGCTTCGGCGCGTCTTTCAACGGGACGTTTTTTCTTTTTCGTCCTTTTCGTTACGTTCGTGTGTTTTGTGGTAATAAAATAGGCGAGCTATCGCTCGCTTGAAAAAACTTTCGGTCGCCAGCAAGCTGGCTCCCTTTTAGGGAAGTTTTTTCAAATTTAATTTAGAGGGGAAAACCTTTTTTGAAAAAAAGGTTCTTCCCCCCAAACTCCCCTTTCCAAAAAACTTTAGGTAATTGACCCAATTCTGGACTGATGTATAATACTTATATGAACTTCAAGTCCTATGAATTGCTGATTAAAACCGAAAATGCGGCAAGGAAATATGTGTTGGGATTTTGCTTCAAAAACCAACAA
>JAZRTH010000037.1:0-2579 GCA_045651945.1 Thermoguttaceae bacterium | reverse complement strand
AGTTTCCCTTTTTCTGCTTTTCCGTCATTGCCCGACAGGTCAATAAACAGCCCGACTTCGAACAGACGCTTTTGTCGATTTTGGAATCCTTCGTCCAAACCCCAAAAGAGGCGTTATGTAAAACAATGCCAGAGGATTTTTATTGTTATTCTAAATACGCTGTTATTGGCATAGACGAATTCAGGTTTTGGTTTGACTTCTTTAAGCGTCTCGCTTTCACATCAGAGAAGTTCGCGTGTCTGTGGCGGCTCTATTCGCAGATGGAAGAACTCTATCGGGACGCGAAAGTCGGCGGTCTGTCGGATATTCTCTATAAAAGCGACCTGCTCAAGGCGTACGATCTGAATTATATAACGCAGCAATACGCCTTTATGGCGCTCATTAAATGGCGTTTGGGGGCGGAAGCCGTCTATTCTCCGGACGAAAAGATAGAAGCCGAAAAAAGCCATCCGCTGCTGAGAACCCTGTTCAAACGTATTGCCGACGTGGAACTGACCCGGACGGCGGAACCGACGGGGCTGTCGGGATTCATTTTCAAAGTCAGTATTCTGCCCGGCGTGGAGTACGCTGTCAAACTTCTGGAAAAGATGGGCGACTTCAAGTACACGCAAACCTTCGGCTGGAACAACAACTGGCTGGAATCCGTCTGCGGTTTGCTTCGCGTCAGCCGACCGGAAGAATCGGATACCGCGGACGATCTGCGTCAGGCTCTCAAAAAGCATCCCATTAAAAAGGAAACGCAGCGGCTTATCGAGTTGACGATGTACGCGCCGTGGTATGCGGAACTGGTCGGCGAGTACTTGGGGCGACCCGACCTTGCGACAGCGGTCTGGTTCTTTCAGGCGCACGTCCGCGACGAGTTCTCCCCGGAAATGACCGCCCGAATCGCTCGCTATTCCGACGTTACAACTCAGCAGTTCCAAAACGAGGCGATTGATCCGCAATGGCTTCAAAAAGCGATGGACGCTGCGGGACAGGAGCTTTTCCCCCTCATGTACGAGGCGTCCAAGTACATCGCCGGCGGGTCGCGCCATCGACAGATTCAGATTTATATCGACGCCGTCTCCGGCAAGCTGAGCGTCGAACAGATTCAGGCGCAAATCGAGAAGTCGAGAAACCAGAACTACGTCCGCGCATTAGGCGTTGTTCCGGTTCAGTCGGGTAAAAAGAAAGCGCCGGATTCGTTTGATCAAATGACGTCCAAACAAAAAGCTGACGTCCTGAGCCGCTATCAATTCCTTCAAACGTTTTTGAAACAGTCGAAGCAGTTCGGCGCTCAAAAGCGCGCCTCGGAAAGCGCCGCAGTTGAAACCGCAGTCGAAAACCTCGCGCGGCTGGCGGGCTGCGACGAATCCGACCGGTTCGTCTGGCGCATGGAAAACGCTCAGCTCGACGCCGTTCGTCAGACGTTTCAACCGCAGAACGTTGCTGACGGTGTAACAGTTCGAATTCACGTCTCCGACGCCGGCAAGCCGGAACTGAAATGGGAAGGGTTGCCGTCTGGAAAACGAACTCCGCCGGCTTCCATGAAGAACGCGCCGGTTGTCAAGCAGCTTCAGGAAATCGTCAAGACGCTGTCGGATCAGCAGTCCCGCATTAAACAGACGCTCGAGCAAGCCATGATTCGCGCCTCGGCGTTCTCCGTTGACGAACTCGCCGGGCTGAGCGCCAACCCGGTTTTCGCGCCGATTGTCAACCGGCTGATTTGGATTGACGAGTCTAACGTCCCGGGATTCCCGTCTGAGCTTGCCGCGTCGAGCGGTACGGTTCGCATCGCGCACCCGCTTGACCTGCTGCAGTCCGGTCGCTGGACGGCGTTCCAAAAGAAAATCTGCGAGGAGCAAATCGTTCAGCCGTTCAAACAGGCGTTTCGGGAACTCTACGTTCTCGACAAAGACGAAAAGCTGGACGGGGTCCGTTCGCGTCGATACGAGGGCTATCAGTTCATGGCGAAAAAGGGCGCGGGCGTTATGAAAAACCGCGGCTGGACTATCGACTACTACGACGGTCTGATTAAACGATACCGGCGCGAGGGACTTGTCGCGATGGTAAACTCCGATTGCTGCTGGTTCACTCCCGCCGATATCGAACCGCCGGTTCTGGAAACGATTGAGTTCTGTACCGAGTCCGGGCGTTCCGTCCGGCTGGAAGACGTCCCGCCGCGTCTGTTTTCCGAAACCATGCGCGACGTCGACCTGCTTGTTTCCGTCGCTCACGCCAGCGGCGTCGACCCGGAAGCCAGCCATTCCACGGTGGAAATGCGCTCGCAAATCCTCGCCCAGCTCATTCCGATTCTCCGATTGGACAACGTCCGAATCGAGAAATCGCACGCCTTTATTCACGGCTCGAAAGGGGACTACACCGTCCACCTGGGCAGCGGCGTCTGCCATCAAAGCGCAGCCGGGATGCTGGACATCGTCGCCGTCCATTCCCAAACCCGCGGACGCATGTTCCTCCCCTTCGCCGACGACGACCCCAAAACCGCCGAGATACTTTCCAAAATCCTGCTCTTGGCGAGGAAATAGGGGGAGAGTTCGTGGAAAATCTCACGCGGAGACGCGGAGGAGCGGAGAATGTTC
>JAZRTH010000036.1:0-9161 GCA_045651945.1 Thermoguttaceae bacterium | reverse complement strand
TAATCAAATCGTTTTGAGGACCTTGATCCGGCTGCGTCAGCGGAACGGAGTCAGAAGAATTCGTAACAGGATCTGTTACAGGTTTCGTTGAAGCAGGAGGAGCTTCCGGTCCAGCGATTGAAATCTCAGGCGTTTCGGGGTTCTCATTTAACGGTTCTCGATACCCAATTGCCGGTTCTGGAGTCGCCTTCGCCGGTTTCCAGACGCCGATTTCGGATTTACCCGGCGTAAGTTCAATGCGCGCGTCGGTTTCTACCGTTTCCGCTTCGTTATTGTCAAACTCGCGCTGTCGATAGGCGCACGACTCCTTGGCGGCATACGTCGCGCCGCGGGAATCAATCAACTGAACCAGGATTTTATGAATTCCAGGCTGAAATGCAATGGCGATAATTTTCAGATCGCGCATTTCCCCCTGTTTCAGTTCAATCGGCTTATTGACAACCACCTGACCGCTTTGAATCGTATTGGGAGCGCCGGACGCGCGAATCGGTTCAATGCCGTTGCCAAAGAACGCCACTGCGCTAAGCGAAACGTCTTTAGGAGCGTTGTTGACAATTCGAACAATATACGGGGTCGGCTGACCAACATAGGCGTTCCCCGCCTGAGGAGGCAGAATCGAAATCTTTACCGACTCGTTTTTCACATTAATGCTGATGGTTTTAACCGCTTTAAAGCCTAACGAATCTTGAATTTGAGCCGTCAGGGACAGGTTGTTGTACTGCCGCGCGTTGAGCTTCATATAGACGGACTTCTTTTCGCCCGGCGCCAATTGTTCCAAATTTAAACTGGCGGTTTTATCGTCGCCAAACCCTTCCGGATGAACGCTTAAAACAACGTCTCGACGAATGGCGTCTGTTGTATTGATTACGCTCAAAGAGAACATCTCGTTCTTGCCAAACTCGACTTCGTCCGGACCGGCAATTTCGATAAGCAACGGCGGCGTCCGGGTTGAAGACGTCTGAGACGTACGAACATCTGGTTTAACAACGGGTTCGCTTTTAACAACAGGTTCGCTGACGGTCGTCTTCTTTTCGACTGCAGGCGTCTTTTTTTCAACCGCCGGCGTCTGAACAACCGGATTCTCTTTTGTAACGTCCACTACGGGAACCGGTTCCAAAACCGGGGTTTTAACGCTCTTTTCAGAAAGGTTTTCCAGCGGCGAAGCTTTATGCAAATCTTCGATTATCGGAGAAGCCGTCGGCGTGGATACGACTTTTGAAGGCTGAGGAGTTGGCTGCGAGTAAGGCGTTGGTTTTGATTTCGCCTCAGACGAATTGCCAGCGCCTAACGTCTCCCGTCTATTATTCTCTAATTGCGGCAAGGCTTCTGCCAATTCCGGACCTGACATATCCATAACTGGTTCCGTTGGAACGCTCGTCCGCACCGGACCTGGTTTATATGTTTTATTAAACGCCGACGCTCCAGGATTGAGTTTGAGCGTTCCAGAATTCCCTGAATTCGCCATGGAATTACCCGTTCCAACGGGCGGATTTCCCGCGCCGACGGTCGGCTGTTGTGCATAGGGATTGACGGGGATTTGAGCGGGTCTGGGTTCCAGTACTGAATGTACAGCGCCGTTCGGAACTGCGCCTTGCTGACTATAAATGCGTTCCTGATTGACAGGCGCAGCAGGACGTACTGAACCTGTTCGTCCAGTAATAACGCGTCTGACTCCCGAATCCGATTCGATAACCGGCGCTGCGCCGTTGTTGTCATAAACGACGCCGCCCTGGTTGTTGTCAAACGTCATTTCGCCGTCAATGCCTTCCGGCATGACGCCTCCGCTTTCGGGGCTATAAATTATTTCTCCCTTTTCGTTATAAATCGCGCCCTCTTGAGGTTGAAACTCATCCGAATCCAGCGGGACAACGCGATATTGAGTTTTCGGTCCGCTGGGCATAACCGGGTGTGACGCATGGGAATGAGGATTATACGCCGGCGCAGGCGTCGGCATGGATTCCATATATTGCTGCTGATTAGACGGCGTTCCTGTAAACAAATTTTTTAACGACCATTTATTTTGAACCGCAGGCTGCGGATCAGCATTAACGGGCGCAGCATATTGATAAGCGGGATAACGACGAGGCGCTTGAACGTTTTCGTTTGGTTGCACATAACCATTCGTATTGGTCATTTGCGGAGCGCTGGGGACGTTGGTTATTTGCGGAGCGGGCATTACAATCGGAGCGCTGCTCGGCATCGGCGTCCCTGCCGTCTGATTGGAATTAGAAGCGCTGGAACGTCCGCGGAATACGTCCAACAGAGTCCCGCCGGAACCGGAATCGTTCCAGCTATAAACTTCCAGACCAATAGCGTTCCAAATAACCGTCGTTAAAACGACAGTGATGAATAATCGCCAGAAAACATGCTTGTTCATTATATTTCTCTGTTTTATCGACTGTTTCAACGACTTAGTCCTCAATAATAATTGGCAACGACGGCGGCGCCGAACGTTGAACGGTTGTATATGTGTTCGGAGCAACCAACGGAATCGCGTCTTCATTACGCTCAACGTCATCTACAGGAAGCGCTTCTTCCATCGGCTCGTCATCCATGAACTCCATTTCCGGAGACTTGTAATTGACATTCGGAGAGTTGATTTCCATCGCGGCGGCTGGCGCAGATTGCAATTCCGTCGGCGCCGTCATTTGAACGTCGGTCTGAGGCGCGAGCGCTTCAAGCGAAGGAAGCTCCATTACTGATGAAGGCTGCGAATCCGCTGGAATTTCAACGGTTTCTTCAGGCGTCGCGATTGGTAAAAGATCTTCTACGTCCGGCAATACGGGAAGCTCAGGATACTCTTCCTCCATTTCCACTTGAGGAGGCGTAACTTCCACGTCGTTTGAATTCGTTTGTGTCGGCTGAACATCTATATTTTCCGGCAGCGCGGGCGCCTCGTCCAGAACGACGTCGCCAGCTGCAATTTGAGCAGACGGCTGAACCGGCTCCGGTTCTGGAACCGGCAATTCCGGGAACGACGTCTCCTTGGAAGAATCTGCCGTAACAACGGTTTCTTCCGACGTCAATTCTTCCAAACTCGGAAGAGTCAATTCTTCATCCGAATCCGCAATTGTCTCGGCGTCAGTTTTTTCTTCCTTGACTTCCAACGCAGGAGCTTCCGCTTCCAGCGCAGGAGCTTCCGCTTCCAAAGCAGGCGATTCCGCCAATTCTTCCTTCTCAACGCTTGACGGCGATTGCTCAAGAACAATTTGAGCGTCAACGACGCCAGAGCTGAGTTGATTTAACAGCAGAGCGTTGCCGTCGGCGCTGACTTTGACGTCATGAGCCATTTTGGCAATTCGTTTCTGGTCGCTTTCGATAGACTCGGCGCTTTTCTTCTTTATCACGGTTCGATAGTCATCCATACGCATATCGTATTCATTGGCGGCAATCGCTAAAACCGTATGTCCCCATGATTCCAGATTTGAAGTTACGCGAAATTCCGGTTTGACAAACTGACCGCTGATCGTTCCGTTGATAGTAATCTTTTCAACGTTTTGAACCAGTTCCTGCAATCTGGCGACGTTGTTTTCTGAATGAACGCTGCTGACGCCAATCGAAATGGACGGCGCCGTTTGAGCCATGGCGTATTCGCCTTGAATTTTCCCGTCTGCAACAATAAACTGAATGCTTCTTGCCTGCATGAACGGAGTTTTCTCATCCGGTTCCAGCTTGACAAACAAGCCGTCCTTCAACCCAAATTGAGCGCCAGGATTGACGTTGGACGAAGCAAACTCCACTTTTATTTCCGTGCGATTTTCGCTGCGTCGAGCTTCCAGACGCAATCGAGCTGATTGATCCTCGCCAAAGGCAATGTCGAGCGTCAACGGCTTTCCATTCGGCTTTGTGGAGTAATTGGAAATAACCGCAGAAAATGGAACCGTCTGATTCATAAACTGGGTCTGACCCGTCAAACGAAGCTGACCAACTGCCAGTTGTTCCTGAGTTTCAATTCTGCGGAACGACAGCGAAGCGGGATCCAGTTTATTCACCGGTCCGAGCGCCTTTTCCAAATCGGCGGGAAGCCATCGGCAAAACTGACGAAGCTCGAACAGGAGCTGACCGGTAAATTCTGTATAGTCCTGCCCAAACAGATATTCTGTAACGACGCCGTGAGTTAAGGCTGGTATATTTGATTCCGCCCGGCTTTTCTCGCGATTGTTGTTCAGATTCTCCAACAATGCTGCGTTTCTCTGATTATACTGACTTTCCTCAATCGACATGTTGTTCAAAGCCATCTTCATTCGCTGCTCATAAGAAGCCGCTTGAGCTTTGTCCGCGTCGGTAGCTTCCTCTCCGGATGCCAGCAGACGTTCCTGAAGAACCTGAATTCGCTTGGTAATATCTTTGACTTCCTGATCCGCATGACGAACCGTCTGTTCATACGGCGTCGAAATAGTCGAAACCGAATTCTTTACAAGCAAATCGATCTGGGAATCGTCCAATTCTTTTGAAACGCATTTAAGCGCTTTATTGAATTCATTGTTTGTCAGCGGCGCGCTGTCCGGATTGACGTATGCGGGCGAAGACGCAAAACGAATTCCTTCCACCATCGCCCATTTCATGTGCTGGTTGTCTCCGACAAAATACGGAAGACTGGAAAACGCCGCGCGTCCCGTTTCAAAAAACGGCCGCTGAGCCGAATCAAACGCCACGATAGACTCGACGCTCGTCATGCCGGCGCGATAGTCCTGGGAAACGTTTTTCATTCTCAAAGACATTCCAGTCGCCTGCTGAATCTGATACTGAACCAGATACGCCGGGAGCATTTTCCATCCGAACAAAAACAGACCGATAAACAAAGCGACCAGGCAGCTGATTATACTTAACGTCCAGCTGCTGCGCGACTGCGAGTTGTCAGCTTTTTTAACCGCGTCTGAAACGCTTTGCGCTTGAATAGCAGCAGGTTTCTTCTTGCGTGACAATTCAGGCTTCTTTAATTCAGCGTCCTTTTTCGTCTCTTGCTTTTTAACGCTCTTCTTAACGAAAATAAGCTGCGGAACTTCAACGGCGCTGGACGTCGGCTGCGAGTTGCGAGTTAAGCCCTGCGAATTATCCAACGTCTCGCTCTTTACTCCAAACTCCTCGCTGGCGACCACGTTTTGCGATTTACCAGATTTATTATTAATTGTGCTGTTCGGGAATTCGCCGCTCTCCCAAAGCTGTTCAAAATATCTTATTTCGGCTGGAACTGTATCTTGAGCCGGTTGGGGTAAAACTTGAACTGGTTGAGGTAAAACTTGAGCTGTTCGAAGACGTTCCGGTAAGACGTCGTCAAACGCAGGAGCAGAGCCTCGTCCTTCCAGAACGGTTGTTGGCGTCATAAATGCGTCTGGAGAAAGAGGCTTGAATTCCACTTTCCGCCCAGTCAAGCTTGAGGATAACGAATAGTTGACACTGTTGTCGCTGGAATCGCACGATTCCCACATTTTATCAAACAGGTCGTCCGTCGGCTCCGGAATAAGCCCTTGAAAGCGCGGCGAAATCGAGTCTGTCAACCCTGAAAGCGGTTCCGATGCCAAGAAATTCTCAGCGCTTGAAGCGCCTGAATTCTTCAGAGTTTCAAAGTCCGCAAACAAATTGTTGTTTTCCGTATTCACGATAACGCCTATTTTGTCAACTTTTCTTTACAAATATACCACAGATACCGATTTTACCTAATCGTTATCATTGGTATTATCGTTTCAAACTGAACGCTTATTTAATAAAAGTTGAAGGAAAAGCAAAAAAACAGATATCAGCCAGACAGAACGCTCGGTCAAGAGTTATTATAATTTGTAAAGATAGGCAAGACAGAGAAAGGGCAATCGGTTCGTTTTCCTTTAACCTTTTATTTCGTAGAATTATCCAATGATTAACGTATGGGACATTATCGCCTTCTTGTTTATTGTAATTACTGTAATTGAAATAATCTATTACTTAAGCAAATAAACAAACGTCCGCCCGGCGCTTACAAGAACGAAAAAAGCCGTATTCAAACGAATACGGCTAGAGATGAGGATGGCGGGACTTGAACCCGCATGAACGTTTTATTGTTCACAAGGACCTCAACCTTGCGCGTCTGCCAATTCCGCCACATCCTCTTTGGGAATTGTTAGGAAAGAATATAGCTCTTTTTTCTAAAAGGTCAAGGGGGGGAAATAATGTTTTCTCATATTTTTTGAATGAAGAACGCTCACAATTGTTTCTTGCTTACAGCAGACCCGTCTGAGACAGAGACGAAACGTCGCGATAGCGACAGCGGACGTAGTTCGCTATAGTCCCGAAGGGACTTAACTCTTTGTAACCGGCGGACCGACAAGGTCGGTTCCTGAATGGACGTGGTTAGCGCCAAAACCAGTTTTTTCGAAGGCATAACCTTGTCCTTCTGCCCGTGCGGCTACGCACAACCGCCGGAAGGAGACAAACCAAGTCCTTTAATCGAGTTAACCCCTTTTCCTCCCCTCCAGCGCCAGCGGCGCTGGAGGGGAGGAAAAGGGTATTTATCGATTTTGTTATTATCGAGCCTATCCCGTGGGCTGAAGCCCACGGTTACAAGGGTTGCGTCCCTCCGGGACGCGTTCCTGCTTCTTAGCTTATCTATCTTCGCAAGAAAATTTTGCGTGCACCCTTGCTCTGCGGCGGCAATCGCTATCCCCCTCTCGCCAACAAAAAAGACGGCGCAGAGTTTGCGCCGCCTTAAATCCACAGGAGTTTACTATAGTTGCTTAGGTAAAGTTAGTCCAGCGGGAATCCGTCAGCTGCGGCAGCGGCCTTGTAAATCGGCATGTGTCGGTAGTAGACTTCCAAAACCATGGTCGACAGAGCGGTGTCGTACAGACGTCCGCCTCGTTCGCTCCAGGAACCGTTGTGGAACCATGAGCCTTTTTCGTGCCCTTGCTGATTCTGGGAGTTGACCATCTGATCTCGCATGACGGCGTTCCATTTCTTCCACAGCGGACCGTCGTACTGACGCATAACCTGAGTGGCGTAGTAATTGTAGTAGCTGTCGCTCTTGCTGGGACCAATCTTGGAGAGCCATTCTGCGCCGCGCTGCAACGCCGGGTTGTCGTGCTTCCAGCCAAGGTACATACGAGCCAGCAAACCAACGGACGTTGTTGACGGACCTGCGCCGGGATCGGTATAGCCGTACTTTGCTCCAGAGTCTGTCTGAACGGAATCAAGGAAGCGGGTCGCTTTGCTGATCGTTTGGTTTGGAACTCGCAAGCCAGCCATGTAGCCGGATTTAAGAGCCATCAACTGCCAACCTACAGCCGACGTGTCGCCAGCCTGATGGGGCTGATAACGCCATCCGCCGCCGGCGGGATCCTGATGGAAGCAAATGTAGTTCAAACCGCCCTGAGCTGCGGGAAGGATTCGCTTGTCTTTGGTCATGGCGTACGCTTCGCTAAGGCAAATAGCGACAATGCCGTGAGAGTAAATTGTACCGCCATTTTCGAGGAAGCTGACGCAGCCGTCTTTGGTCTGTTTGCCGTTTTGGCAAAGGAAGTTGATTCCCTTATAGACGTTGGTCTTGTACTTTCCTTCTTTATGGGTAACGCCTGCGCCGAGGAACGGCAGAAGAGCCATGCCGGTAGCGCCGTTGAACGCTTTATCCAACTTGCCGGGGTTTTTGCACGCGCCGCGGCACATGGGGGATAATTGATGGTTGAAGCTCCACGCTCCGTTGGGAAGCTGGTGGTTGGAAATCCACTGCAATCCTAACGCGACTGCGCGTTCGCTTTCTGTGGTGCCGCCGCCCATGGCGACAGCTCGCGCTTTGCCGGAACCACGACCGGAGAACGCGTCGCCGGAATAGGCGCCAACAACGTTGCCCAGCGCGTTACGAGGCGCGACGGTGTTGCTGATGTCTACCAAGTTGACGGAAACCGCAGCGGCGGTCATGTCGTCGGCAGGAGAGATGTTGACGTCTGTTTCAGAAACGGAAACGTCTGTCGTCGCTTCAACTTCGTCGCTGATTTCAGCGTCCGGATCCAGGTTGATTTCCTCTGGCGGTTCTTCGAGTTCTTCCTCGATTTCCTCAACTTCTTCAACCGGGTTGGATACGATTTCCGTTGGCGGAGATTTTGATGTTGTATCAAAATTAATAAGCGCCAAAGTTACCAGCAAGCAAAGATGAACGACTGTACTAACTGCCCACGCGGGAATAAGAGCAAGAGTGTCTGCAAAAGAGCCGCCTCCTGACGTATACTCTTCTTCAACGTCTTCTTCTCCGTCTTCGACAGCGGCGTTGTTTTCGTCAACTTGTCTTTCGAATGACATGAATTTCTCCTAAATATGTTTTTAATTGTTCCGATGGAAGCACGATTATAAAACAAAGTTGTATTGTGAACTTCCTTTTACTCATATAACGTTTATTATAGCGATTCTTTAGAAAAATCAATGAGAAATTTTTTATTTTTCCTAAAATATTTTCTAATTATTTGATATTTTGGTAGATAATTCAGTGTAAAACTTTATTTTCAGCTTGAATCAAGGATTGTGTGTACGATTAATAAGGTCTAAATTTCAATAAAGATAATAATAAATACGCCAGGTCATTCAGTTGGAAATCCTTTTCTGTATTCCCACTTGTGATATAGGGGCTTGAATCGATAATAGATTTCCAGCGTCAAAGCAGACAACGCAGTGTCGATAAACGGCGAGGGCGGAAAACTGCGTTCGTCGTTTTGAACGGACGCCTCATCTTTCGTGAAATCTTTGGAGAAATCCCACGACCCGGCTTCGGCTCCAGTTTGGATTTGAGCGTTAATGAGCTTCTCGCGCATGGCGGCGTTCCATTCTTTCCACGACTCGCCGCCGTAATGGAACAGGATTTGAGTTACAATATAATTATAGTAACTGTCGTTAGTCGGACCGGTTTTATAAAGACGCTCTACGCTTCGCTGCAGGTCAGAAATTGAGTCGAAGTTATACAGATACATTCGCAAAAGGAGTTCTTGCGCGGCTTTGGTCGTGATGGAATCAGACGTTGAACGAGCGTCATTGGACGCTTTCTGGACGGAATCCAGAAAGAGCCGGGCTTTACTCGCTGCAACAAAAGCAGAGTTGCAGGACGTTCTATAAGCAGTCTTCAACGCCTCTACGCTCCACGTTGTATTGATAAAATTATCGTATTGACCCGATAATGCGCTGTCCCAAACTCCGGAGTCCGGGTTTTG
>JAZRTH010000035.1:0-4000 GCA_045651945.1 Thermoguttaceae bacterium | reverse complement strand
AATACGGGAAAATCGACTGGATTGAAAGCAACAACGAGTATTGGTTGGAACAGGACGCTCGATTGCGAACCGAGTTTCACATTACGACAGGCGTTCAGAACGACATCATTGCAACATGGAAGAAAAAATCTTCCATGAAATTGGTTTACAAGTCAGTAGGCATTCCCACGGCGCGGGGGTTTAGAGTTGGCTCGTTGGAAGCTGCCCGCGACGCCATCGAGAAAATCGGCGGCTATCCGGTAATTGCCAAACCGGACGTCGGCGTTGGAGCGGCGAACACGTACAAGATCGAGAACGGCGACCAATTGAATTGGTTCTTTACAGAAAAACCTGACGTTCCCTACGTTATCGAAGAGTTTGTCGAGGGCGATATTTGCTCCTTTGACGCGATTACAAATTCCCGCTGCGAACCGCTGTATGAATCCATGACCGTCTGGCCGCCGTCCATTGCAGACATCGTCAACCGCGATTTGGACTTGGCGTATTACACCTGTGCTGGCGTTCCAGAACAGTTGAAGGTTTTAGGCAGAAAAGCTCTTCACGCTTTTAGCGTCAGCCGTCGTTTTGTTCATTTGGAGTTTTTCCGTTTGACAAAAGCGCGTCCGGGCTTGGGAAACGTTGGCGATTTCGTCGCCCTGGAAGTCAATATGCGTCCAGCCGGCGGCTATACGCCCGACATGATGAACTTCGCTCATTCAACAGACGTTTATCAAATTTGGGCGGACGCTGTTACATACGATAAAAGAATTAAAAAAGAAGGCGAACGCCGCTGGTGCGTTTACGCAAGTCGAAAAGATTGGCATACGTACCGTCATACGCATGATGAGATTCTGAAAAAATACGGCTCTCGCATCGTGATGTGCGAGCGAATGCCGGAACTGATGTGGGCGACAATGGGCTGTCAGATGTATACGGCAGAAGCCAACAGCGAGGACGAGGTTCAGGAGTTTATTCAGTTTGTTCATCAGTAAGAAGGTAATTTGATATGAAAGAATCGTGGGAAAAATCCTATAGTTCCCAATTAGGGCGCGATATGGAATACGCCGTCTTTGGAGAAAACGACGCCAAAAAGCTGTGCGTTGCGTTTCCCCCTCAAAACGGACGGTTTTATGACTTTCACGGTTTCGGAATGGTTGAAACCGCTCGACCGTGGATTGAGAATAAAACCATCCAGATTGTTTGCCCTGACGGGATCGATTTAGAAACGTGGTCAAATCAGAACGGCGACCCAAGAAAAAGAATTGAGCTGCAGGAACGCTGGTTTCATTACGTTGTCGATGAATTGCTTCCCCGATTCGCTCGCAGCAATCAAAAGGCGATGACTTGCGGGTGCAGCATGGGCGGGGTTCACGCCGGAAACTTCTTTTTCCGACGTCCCGACCTGTTTGATACGATGTTGAGCATGAGCGGGCTGTTCAACGGTCAGTACTTTTTCCATGAGTACATGGACGACCTGGTTTATGCGAACTCGCCGGTTCATTTCCTGCCCAATATGCCAAACGATCACCCCTGGATGAACCTTTACAAACAAAGCGCGATTATCCTTTGCGTTGGTCAGGGTCCGTGGGAAGACGATTTGCTCTACGGGACACGAGAACTGGACGCCGTCCTGACGGCAAAAGGCATTCCCCACTGGGCGGACTATTGGGGTCATGACGTTGCTCACGACTGGCCCTGGTGGAAAAAACAATTCCCTTATTTTTTGAAGCATATTTTCGGCGCTTAAGCTGATAGTATGATAAACATATTCCATACGTTTTATTTTTGTTATCCTGATTAAGTTTTTTACGTCAACAATTCCATTAGAAAGAGAGGACTATACAATGAGCAAGTACAAATTTGAAACACTTCAGATTCATGTTGGACAAGAGAAGCCGGATCCGGCGTCTGACGCGCGCGCCGTTCCAATTTACGCCACGACAAGCTACGTTTTCCATAACGCTCAGCATGCCGCCGACCGATTTGGGTTAGCGGATCCCGGCAACATTTACGGACGTCTGACGAACTCCACTCAGGGCGTTTTTGAAGATCGAATCGCGGCGCTGGAAGGCGGCGTTGCCGGCTTGGCTCTGGCGTCCGGCGCAGCGGCGATTACGTACGCCATTCAGGCTCTGGCGAAAAGCGGCGAGCACATCGTCGCTCAGCAGACGATTTACGGCGGGACGTTCAACCTGCTTTTCCATACGCTGCCGCTGTACGGAATCGACGCTTCGTTCGTCGACGTTCACGACCTGAAAGCTGTTGAAGACGCGATTCGCCCTAACACAAAGGCGATTTTTATCGAGACGCTGGGCAACCCCAACAGCGACATCCCGGATATCGACGCCGTCGCAGCGATCGCTCACAAATACGGAATCCCGCTGGTAATTGACAACACGTTTGGCACGCCGTACATGATTCGACCCATTGAACACGGCGCGGACATCGTCGTTCATTCTGCGACAAAGTTCATCGGCGGACACGGAACGACGCTCGGCGGCGTTATTGTCGACAGCGGTAATTTTGATTGGGCGAAAAGCGGTCGTTACCCGCGGATCAGCGGGCCGAACCCCAGCTATCACGGCGTTAAGTTCACCGAAGCCGCCGGCAAAGCCGCGTACGCCATTTACATTCGCGCCATTCTGCTTCGCGATCAGGGCGCAGCAATTTCCCCATTTGCGGCTTTCCTGCTGTTACAGGGCGTCGAAACGCTGTCGTTGCGTCTGGAACGGCACATCGAAAACACGAAAAAGGTTGACGAATACCTTGCCAACCATCCGCAGGTGGAGAAGGTCAATCACCCGTCTTTGCCGGATCATCCGGATCACGCGTTGTATGAAAAGTACTTCCCCAACGGCGGGGCGTCCATTTTCACCTTTGACATCAAGGGCGGAAAAGACGAAGCGTACAAGTTCATCGACGCCTTGGAGATTTTCTCACTGTTGGCAAACGTTGCCGACGTGAAGTCGCTGGTTATCCACCCAGCGACTACTACACATTCCCAGCTTGAACCGAACGAGCTGGAAGAAGTTGGGATTCACCCCAACACGATTCGTCTGTCGATTGGCACGGAACACGTCGACGACATCATTGACGATTTGGAAAAGGGGTTCAAAGCGGCTGCGAAGTAAGCAAATGCCCTTCCCGTAAAGGCGTATTGCGAGATAGCTTTTAGCTTCTAGCCCCTAGCTATTAGCTTTTGATGTTAGATTCGGGCTTTAAAAGCTATCCGCATTGAGCCTTGTATACCCAAGCTAATAGCTAGCAGCTAATGGCTAGAGGCTCAGATCGGAAGAACCCAAAACGTCTATTAAGAGTCCAGTGGTAAGGTGAGAGGCAAGAAACGGCGGATTTTTAGCCGTTTGCTAAGCGTTAAGCGTCAAAAACTTAACGCTTCTCTTGCCCTCTTTTCCTCGTTTACACTCTGATGAGTCCGGTTCGCGGGCGTCTCGCCCGCGTTTCGCCGCAAGGCGAACAATTGGAAGGCGGTAATGAAGTTCGCGTTAGCGAACGGAATTACGCAGTTCGCCGTTAGGCGAACAAAAACGTCGAGAAGTGTGCATTCCAAACCGACGCAAGCCGAACCTCTCCCCTGGATGTAGCCCGTCCTCGGGCTACAACTTGTCGGCAAAGCCGTCAAGGCTTTTAGCGGACTTACGTCCGCGATCCTGTTGTGGTTTTTGGCTGCGAAAAAGCGTTTTGAGCGGGGCTTTGTTCCATTGGCAGGCGGGGACGCCTGCGGTCGGCGCGGACGCCGACCCTCCGAAGTGAACTCAACCAAAAATTTTTTAAAATTTTCTTAAAAAATCCCCGGCGCCCCATTGACGATTATTCGATTTGTGCTATACTTCCCCCTTGTCAGTCGAATGAACGGGTTTTACCCTCTTCGACGGCAAAATGTTCATTGAAAATTTGGTTAGGTAGATAGGCATCTGTAGTTTGCTGGACGCAAGTTCAGTAATCTACGATACAATTTCAAGATAGTTGCAAATGCAACGAATCAGAAATGTGCTGATTTTAT
>JAZRTH010000034.1:0-6545 GCA_045651945.1 Thermoguttaceae bacterium | reverse complement strand
CACTAACCACTTACCACTAAGTACTTCTCTTTTACTCTTTCGGCGGCGTCAGACCGAAATCGAGAATCGTAAAGAGACTGTAAAGCGGGTATCCGGCGGCTTCAAAGTTTTCGCGTCCGCCTTCCATGCGGTCGAGAATGGCGATAACCGCTTTGACTTTAAGCCCGAACTCGTTGCAGCGTTCAATCGCTTTAAGGGACGACCCGCCCGTCGTAACGACGTCTTCGACAATCACGACTTCGTCGCCCGGTTTGACGGGACCTTCGAGAAATTTTTGCGTGCCGTGGTCTTTGGCTTCTTTTCTGACCATAAATCCTTTGAGCGGTTTTTTCTGCCCGGCAGCGGCGCACAAAACGGACGCGGTAATCGGATCGGCGCCGATTGCCATCCCGCCAACCGCCTGAATCGGGAACGGCAAGCTGTTGACAATCTCCAGCATTCCCTCTCCGACAAGCCGCAGCCCCTCGGAATCGAGAGTTACCTGCTTGCTGTCGCAATAGTACTTGGCTTTCTTTCCGCTGGCGAGAATGAAATCGCCAAACTTTAACGCATTGTCTTTAATTAACTGCTTTAATGCAATCGGGTCGTAGTTTATAGACGCCATTTTAAATGTCTTGTACAAAAGTTGATGAAAAATGCAAACAGAACAGTTCTGTTCTTTCAACGCTGTCATTAATCATACCGAATTGGGCAGTTTTGTCAACGGGGTTTACAGACAATTAGACGTCGTTTACACTTGACCCGTTATCAATGAATAAATCAATAAATGGATAAACGTCCAGCCGCCCCAAAAATATTTAAAAAAGCAATAACATTTTATTCAATCAAACGTAGTACTTTATAAAACAACGTGAAATACCGGTTATTCCTAACCTCAAACTACTATCAGACGAGCGTTTGCCGAAAACAATACTTTTAACCTTTTACCTGGTTCAAGGAGAATAAAATGAGCGATATGTGGAACAATTTCAAAGCTATTAATTTCGGCGCTGGCGCTCGTCTTGTCGCGAAGAGTAGAAGAGAACAGGGGCAAAAATGGAATAAAATTAATAGCTGCCGTGCAGAGAGCCGCAGTTTCCGAAGAAGCCGCTTCTTCGGAGGTCACAGCATCCAAAGCGACAGCGCCTTCGGATGCTGCAGAAGCTTCGCAAACAGCTTATACGACAACGACTATGTGGTCCTCTCGCCATCATGGAAATCTCTCACTTGGTATGAAAAATTATCAAGAATTCTGGGAGACATTTTTGCTTTGATCGTATTTCTGTGTTTAGGCTTGCCTTTATTTTTATTTTTCTCAAGCGTTGTTGTAAAATTCTTTGAAACTGCCGTTTTTCACATTTCCGATGGGGTTTTATCGTCATTACTCAACCAGTTTTTGAATACATATTGTCATTTTTTGGAAACCGTGTTTAAGATAGCATATCCTTATATCTGCGATTTTCTGCAGTTCATCACTCAATATTTGATGAATATCATTCATTATCTGAATACTGTTTTTGGAAGTTGAAAAAAGAAGATAATGAATCCATCGGTTTGATTTTTAAGGGGTTTGTTTTCATATTCAAACCCTTTAACGCTCCCCTCTCGCATTCCGAAACAGATAACGCTTTGAGCTAACTTCTCGCTTTCTGTTCTTCACTTCTAAACTAATCAATCGCCCCCCAGCCATAAGCGGTCAACGGGACGAATCAATGGCTTATTTTATCGATTTTACCATCAGAAGATTGGGGACTAAATTCCTCGAAAAGCCCTTTGAAAAAACCTCGAAAAATCTGTTGAAAATCCGGGAAAATGGGGCTGGTCTGCCCTTGTAAAATCCCCTCAAAATGGTATAATATTCTATTAATATATAGTATAGATTGGGTTGTTAGTGGTTAGTGGTAAGGACGCAAAGCGTTCCCCCCACTATGCACTATGCACTCTCACTTACAACTCGCAACTCGCAACTCGCAACTAAAATATGTCCGAATCCAACACCCCTGAAGAAGTCAAAACTGACGCTGTCAATTCGTCCACTCCGCAACCCGCTGAGCAGCCGTCTGCCGAAACGGAATCGTTCCATTCTTACGCCAAGCAGGCTCAAGGAGCGGAAGAGTACGGCGCTGATCAGATGGAGCATCTGTCTGACCGCGACCACGTCCGAGAACGCTTTGGCATGTACATTGGCGACAACTCCACCCGCGGCTTGCATCATCTGGTTTACGAAGTCGTAGACAACTCCATCGACGAGGCGATGGCGGGCTACGCGACCGAGATTCATGTAACAATCTACGGCGACGGCTCTGTTACAGTCGAAGACGATGGGCGCGGCATTCCGGTTGAAATTCACCCGGACTTGGGCGTTTCCACTCTTGAAGGCGTTATGACCGTTTTGAAGTTCGGCGGCAAGTTCGGCAAGGGCGCTTATCAGACCTCCGGCGGTCTGCACGGCGTCGGCGTTACGGTTGTCAACTTCCTGTCGGAATGGTGCACGGTCAAGGTTTGCCGAGGCGGGTACATGTACCAGCAGGAATACACCCGCGGCATTCCAGACGGCGAAGTCCGAAAGACCGGGAAGTCAGACCGCGTCGGCACGACGACTACGTTCAAGCCGGACGGACAGATTTTCCCTGTTACAAAATTCAATGCAGACATTCTTTCGTCACGCTTGCAGGAACTGGCGTTTTTGAATCAGGGAATTAAAATCGTCTTCAAAGACGCTCGATCCGGAGAAGGGGCGACGTATCAATACGCAGACGGTTTAACCGCATTCGTCAAACACCTCAACGCCAACGTTCAGCCCGTTCATCCGGATATTATCCGCTTTACCGGAGAATCGCAGGACGACGAAGGCGGAACGATTGGGTACGACATCGCGCTGCAGTATACCAGCGACTATGCGGAAAACGTCTATTCCTTTGTCAACAACATTTCCACGACCGAAGGCGGCACGCACCTGTCCGGGTTCCGTTCCGCTCTTTCCCGTACGCTCAACCGATACGGCACGACGGCGGACCTGTTCAAAAAAATCGTCCCGAAGCCGGAAGACTTCAAAGAAGGGTTGACGGCGGTCGTATCCGTTAAGGTTCCGCACCCGCAGTTTGAAGGTCAAACCAAAACGAAGCTCGGCAACAGCGTTGTCGAAGGGATTATCAACAGCGCGGTCGGCTCAGCGTTGTCAAAATATCTGGAAGAGCACCCCGCCACCGCCAAGGCGATTCTGCAAAAAGGCATTGTCGCGGCGGAAGCCCGAGAAAGCGCTCAGCGCGCCAGAAAGCTCGTTCGAGAGCGCAAAGGCGTTCTGGCTGGCTTGGGCATGCCGGGCAAACTTCGAGATTGCACCGGCAAAGACGTCAACCGTTCAGAACTTTATCTGGTAGAAGGGGATTCTGCCGGCGGGTCTGCCGAAGGCGGACGTATGCGAGAATATCAGGCGATTTTGCCTCTGCGCGGTAAAATCCTCAACGCCTATAAAACCCGTGAAGAGCGCGTTCTTGCCAACGAAGAAGTTCGCGCCATGATTGTCGCCATCGGCGTCGGCATTGGAGAGGAAGTTGACATCTCCAAACGTCGATACGGCAAAATCGTTATCATGACCGATGCCGACGTTGACGGTTCGCACATTCGCACGCTGCTGCTGACGTTCTTCTATCGGCAAATGCCGACCCTTCTCAAAGAGGGCATGGTCTACGTCGCTCAGCCGCCGCTGTACCGAGTTCGCCGTAAAAACGTTACAACTTACGTTCAGACCAGCGAAGAGATGAAAACGCAGCTGCTCAACTTCGGTTTGAAAGACGCTTCGTTTGACCCCGGCGACGGCCGTCTGATTGAAGGCGAGCAGATGGAAAAGCTCTGCCGTATTTTGGGCGCTCTGGAAGATTCCCTTTACGCCTTGGAAAAGCGCGGTATGAACTTCAAGATGTACGCTCAGCGCGTCAATCCGGAAACCGGCAAACTCCCGATTTTCCACGTTTTCCAGGGACGAGAAGAACACTGGCTGTCCACTCAGGCGGAACTGGAAGCCCTTATTGCAGAAAAAGAAAAGCAGTCGGGCAAGGAAGTCGCCATTTCCAACGAAGACCTTTCCAATACCGAGGAGCAAACCCGGGAAGCGGAAAAACAGGCGGAACAGAATCACGACGAACGGCTTCACGTTATCGAACTGACGGAAGTCCGAACGATTAACAACCACCTGGTTGAGCTCAAGGAACTGGGCTTCGGCATCGATTCGCTCTTCCCGATTGACCGCACCGGTCAGGAAACGCCGCGATACTATCTGCGTCGAGACGAATCCGCCCAGGGGTTGGAAGACCTGCGTTCGCTGCTTCCGATGATTCGCAAAGTCGGAGAACGCGGCTTGCAGATCACCCGATTCAAAGGGCTGGGAGAAATGAACGCCGAACAGCTTCGGGAAACAACGCTCGACCCGGCGCAAAGAACCCTGCTGCAAGTTACCATGGACGACGCCAAACGCGCCTCTGAACTGTTTGAAATCCTCATGGGCGACAACGTCGAACCGCGCCGTCAGTTCATCGAGAAGTACGCTCTGGAAGTCGAAAACCTCGACGTGTAACAGAAAAGTTCAAACGCTGCACAATATCAGGAGGCGGGAGTATCGCGCAAGCGAGCTCCCGCTTTTGTTTTCAACGTTAATTTTTCAACATTAAAAGCCTGCTCGCTAGAATTCGCTACTGACCTCTGGTTCTATTGAAAAGCGTCAGACGTCTTTATTTTATAAGCATTTCGCTTCCCTCTCCCCTTGAAAAACCTGTATACTGTATATAATATTAACTGTTTTTCCGGCAAGCTCGAACTTGTTAGTAATCCGCGGCTTGACGGATGCATCCCTTTAAAAAAGCAGGTTTTATCATGACAGTTAATATGACGCGAGTTCACAAAAACGTTCATCCAGACGAAGCGACGTTAAACCATTTGACCGAAGCCGCCAATCGGCTCGTTCAGACGCGCCGCTATCAGATGGGATACCCGTTCGATCAGGAAACGAATCTGGAAGGATTCTATAAATGGCTTATCGAAACCGGGTTGTGCAACACAACGCTGATCAGCGTCGGAAGCCCGTACAAGGAGGCGTGGGACATGCTCGACGTCGACGAGTTTGAACGCGCCATTGTCGATTTCTACGCCAAAGCGTTTGGGTTCCCTGCTGATTCCTGGTGGGGGTTCATTTCCAACGGCGGCACAGACGGCAACATGCACGGCTTGTATTTCGGCAGAAAATATCTGGCGTCGAAATCCGACCTGCCTCCGATTCTGTACGTTTCCGCCGAGGCGCACTACTCAGTTCAAAAATTGGGCGACGTCCTCAACATGGAAACCCGCGTTATTAAAGCTCTGCCCGGCGGACAGATGGACGCGTCCGACCTGCGCCGTCAGCTTGACCCGACCCGCCCTGCTCTGATCGGAATCGCCATCGGCGGCACGTTCAAAGGCGCAATCGACAACCAGGACGAAATCGACGCGGTTCTCAAAGACGTCAACCCGCCGGCGTACTATCGACATCTCGACGTCGCCCTTTTCGGCGGATACCTGCCGTGGCTCAACGACCCGGAAGCAAACGCGGTTCTCAATCAGGCGAAAAAGGGATTCGACTCCCTTGCCGTTTCCGGTCACAAATTTTTGGCGATGAACGAGCCGTGCGGCGTGTTCGTTTGCAAAAAAGAAATCCTCGACACACTCCACAATGTAACAGTCCTGTATCTTGACTGCGTCATTCCGACAATCAGCTGTTCCCGCAGCGGGTTCGACGTTCTCAAGCTCTACTGGCGAATTACCACCTCCGGCGCCGACGGGTTCCGGGAAGAGGCAGAACATTCTCTCGCCATGACCGCCAAGCTGGTCGAGGCCCTTAAAAAGCGTGACGTTCAACCGTTTGTCAACCGATGGTCAAACACGGTTCTGTTCAAACGTCCTGCGGCGGAAATGATTCACAAGTACTGCATGGCGTGTCAGGGAGATTTGTCACACGTTGTCGTGATGCAGTATTTCGACGAACCGTTGATCGAACAGCTTGCCGACGACATCGCGAAGTAGTTAGGAGTTAGGAATGAGGAGTGAGGAGTTGGATTCGCCGAAGGCAAATTACTATTCCCTACTCCCTATTCCCTACTTCCTTAAGTACTTATAACTCAACGATTTCCCCATTCTGCTCCAACTGGGTTATCCTGTTTATCCGATACAAGCGGAATATTTTTCTAAAATTTTTTAAAAATCTTTCAAAAAATTCTTGACTTTGAACGAAAAATAGATTATACTAGATGTGTCAGTCGAGAAAAGAGGTTTGGGACTGATAAGTCATGAGCTTCTTTTTTAGCGGACAACAAAAGTTTTTCGTTTTTTCAAAAAATTTTTCAAAACATCGCGAACCATCTTTCAGATTGTTGCGTATCAATAACAGAAGTTGAGCGGATACTCAATAAAGTCTTTGGACTATGACGGTTCTCAGGCTTGGTAATGCAGCGCTCTGGAACTTGTCGAATTCGTTCAATTTTGATGGTTTGAATAATATTAAGTCGGAGGCCAAGCGGTCTTAGGAAGACAATTAAAAT
>JAZRTH010000033.1:0-3048 GCA_045651945.1 Thermoguttaceae bacterium | reverse complement strand
TAACAGCGTTGAATATTTCGTCGTTGTCCGTCGCAACGCAAACGCCTTGAGGAATCTTCGCTTTCAGAGCGGATTCATACGTATGAACGATAAGCGGCTTTCCGGTTTCGTTCAACAGCATTTTTCGAGGCAGACGGGTTGACGCGTATCGAGCGGGAATAATCGTATAAACTTTCATGTTACAAAAACTCTTTTATAGCGGACGAATGTGTCTGACGGTTATATGAAGGCGCTGGTCGTTATTGGGTAAGAATTCTCTGGAGCCGATAACGCCGACAACGCGTCCTTCCAGACCCTTAAAAACGACTCCCAAAGCGGGAGAAACGTAGTAACGGACCTGTCCGTTGACGTCGAGTAAAGCCCATCGAATCGGGAGCCGGTCAACATTGCCTTGCGGAAGTTGAGCCAGGAGTCCCACGCCGTCCAGACGCATAGTCTTTTCCAGTTCATCCGCCTGAGCCAGCGCAGCCATATTGTGCTGAGCCATAAGTTCGTATGGCGCAGCGCCTGGCGGTGGGGGCAGACCAGCCTGATTAAATTCCGCCTGAGTTGATTCCAGCCCTGGCAAAACCGTTGCTTTTGCTCCCGCCGGGAGCGTACTGGGATCAAGAAGCGGATTAGCAGGCGGCGCTCCCGGAACGTCGTACGGTCTATACATACCGTATGGTCTGTGCATCATGCCAGGCTGAGGAACGCCAGCGGCGATTTCCATTTGATTTGCTTTTTCAAGGCGGGCTATGAGCAGATCAACACGCGCCAACTTTCTCTCTGAGTTTGCCTGGGTTTTCAAAAAACGCGCTCGCTGGAGCAATAAAGCGGAATGCCAGTTGTCGGGTTTGGTATGAAACATGGCGCTCCACGCTCTTTCCAGCTCTGCAAGTTCTCGATAGAATTCGTCGTCTGACAACCTGCCGTGGGGTCGTCGAAATCCCGGGGCAGGGGGCTGTCCATACTGACCGGGCGAAAAGCCGCTCCCCGGCGCGGTAACAGGACTGAACGCAACGGACGACGGATTCTGACTGCGCTGCGTTTGCTGAGGCGTTCGTCTGATGGGATCGTCCGGGAGAATGTCGTTGAGATTTACCCAGCGAAATTCGCCCGACGGCGGAGAGATTCTGTACCATTCTTCCGTCCCGATACTGGTTTTTTGAATGACCTCGACGCGCTCGTCTTTTCGCATCCGAACCTGAACGACGTCGCGGCTGTCGAATAAATCTGACCCGACGCCGCTTGCCGTATTATCTTCTGTAATGCGTCCGGTACCGTCAGCCTGGACTTCGAGGAATTTCCCTCTAACCCAGGAAAAACTGCCCTGCGGGGGGCGAATTGCCGCCCAGCCGGTGGGGAGCTCACAGTAGACTTCAACAACAGATCCGACGGGAAGAGCTTGCGTTGGATAGTACGTTACTCCCGGTCCGCTTCGCGCAGCGACGTTCTGAACCGAGACTTTTGCCATGTACGGAAATCCTTCCTGAATCTGAGCGTACGCGCTGGAACCCCACATCGCGATTCCAACAAACAGGCAAATAATTGACCAGTTTATTGCCGCCTTTATAATCAGAGTTTTATAACTAATGGAATATAAACGTCTGCGATTTATTGTTCTCAAGGCGATATTATTCATGAACAATCTCCTTAATTATAATGACGGCGTTTTTTCTATAACCTCAGTAACGTGAAATCCGATTTTTTTGTACAAATTAATCGCAACGTCGTTTGTCTGAGTAACTTCCAGCTGAGCGATTTTAAGCCCCGCCTGCTGATATCCCCACAGACAATAATAGAGCAGCAGCTTCGACAGCCCGCGACCTCGGTATTCAGGAAGAATTCCTACGTTTTGAATCGCGCCGATAAAATCCTGGTTGATAAGCCCCTGAATCGTTCCCACGAGTTTGTACGAGCCAGGCAGATGTAACAGCCTCGCGGCGCCGCTGCCGGTTTTCTCTCTCAACAGCCAGGTTGCGCTGGGCAGAAATCCGCTGTTGTGAACCAAATATCGCATGAAGTCTTCACAGCGAGACTGCTGAGTAAATGTTACAAAATACTTGGCGTCGATAGAGTCTTTGAAACTCCGGAAAATCGCTTCGCTATGTTTATAAATCAGATTTGTCGACCATGGAGCCATTTCAAACCCTATTGGCAGCTGAATGAGCGGGCATTTCCAGCTTTCAAGCGAGATTTGCATCTTGTATCGGGTGAATGTGCTTATATTTATACGTCCCATGGATCGTCTGTTACATAAAGTCTTTAGCAAACCAGTCGTTTGCGAATGAGGAGTGATTGAAAGGCGGTAATGCAGTGAGCGAAGCGAACGAAATTACGCATTCGCCGTCAGGCGAACTTGTCGATGATGTTTATTTTTGGTTCTCCTTCGGCGAACTGCGTAGCTACGCTCCCACTGGTCGCTTCGTTATCGCCTTTCATTGTTTACTGCCTGCCGTTACCTCAAGGCGATGTTGTCTCGATGAACGACCTCTTCGTACGGCGCGCGGCCAAGCGCTTCTTCGATTTCATCGGAATGAAGACCGCGTATGCGCTGAATGTCATCAGAGGAATAATTTGACAGTCCTCGGGCAAATTCCTCCCCGCTGGCATTGCAAATGGAAACGACGTCGCCTTTTTCAAAATGTCCATAGACGCGTTTGATTCCCTTTGGCAGCAGGCTTCGCCCCTGAGTTTTGGGCGCTTTAGCGGCTCCGCTGTCAACGATAACCGAGCCGAGAGGTTCAGACGCGAATCCGAGCCAGTTTTGTCGGCTGGTATGCGCTTCTCCGTGCGGAAGGAAAATCGTGCCGATTTCTTCTCCGGCAAAGAGTTTTCGCAGTACGTTCGGCTCGCGTCCTTTGGCGATAATCAAACATCCGCCTGCGCTGTTGACTTGCTGAGCGGCGCGAATCTTGCTGCTCATGCCGCCCTTGCTGACGGAGTTGAGATGGTCGTGAACCATGCCTTGAACGTTGTCCTCAATTCCTGTTACAGTTTGAATAACGTGCGAATTGGGGTCAGACGGATCGCCGTTGTACAGACCGTCAATATCGGACAGGAGAA
>JAZRTH010000032.1:0-1028 GCA_045651945.1 Thermoguttaceae bacterium | reverse complement strand
CGTTCCGCTAGAACCGCGTTAGCGGTTCAATATTAGTAGCCGTGGGTTTTAACCCACGGGGGAATAGGGAGTAGACGCGAAGCGTTCCTATTCTCCCAAGTCGACTTTCAAAGCCAAAGTCCGATTTTCCTTATACCATTGAATCGTCTTTTCGATGCCTTTTTCAATTGACGTTTTAGGCGACCACTTGAGAACCTTTCGGGCGTGGTCGATGTTGGCGGACGTCCGTTTAACGTCAGCGCGATGGGCAGGGCGGTAGTCGATGATAACCTCTTTGCCCAGCTGACGTCCGATAAGCGCGATTAAATCGTTCAAAACGACGACGTTGTCTCCGCCGAGATTGAAAATATCGTATCCGACTTTCTTTTCCGCCAGCTGCGTGCCGCGGGCGATGTCGTCAACGAAGGTAAAATCGCGTTCCTGCGTTCCGTCGCCGAAAAGGATTATCGGTTCGCCCTGATCGATGTGACGAATAAACCGGAATACGCTCATGTCCGGACGCCCGGCGGGGCCGTAGACGGTGAAATAACGCAGAATAGAAACGTCAATTCCGTGCAAGTGATGGTATGAGTACGCCATTGCTTCTGCCGCCTTTTTGGACGCTGCATAGGGCGACAGCGGTTTGTCGGTGCAGTCTGTTTCAGAGAATTTTCCAGCTGGACAGTTTCCGTACAGACTGGACGTTGACGCCATAACGTATTTGGGAACGTCAAATTCGCGGCAGGCGTCGAGAAGGTTGAGCGACCCGAGTGCGTTGGAATGATAATAAATCCACGGGTTGACGACGCTGGTTCTTACGCCGGCGCGCGCGGCAAGATTGTATATCGCCTGCAGATTTGACTTGCAGGATTTGACCTGCTTAAAAACAAAGTCTTTATCTGCAATGTCGCCTTTTTTGAATCGAAAGCTGGGAAACGCCTTGAGGTTTTTAAGCCGATAATTTTTCAGCCGACAATCGTAGGCGTCGTTGAGAACGTCAATTCCTAAAACGTCGTTTCCCTGTTCGAGCAGGTTTTGAGTCAGTTTCG
>JAZRTH010000031.1:0-1222 GCA_045651945.1 Thermoguttaceae bacterium | reverse complement strand
AACGTTTCGCGCTCTTCCGGGGTAATGACTGCGATGAGCTTGTTGACCTGAACGGTCATTTCCTGATGGATAACGTCGAAAATCTGCTGACCGATTGCTGAAATCCGGATGCAAACGGCGCGGCGGTCGTTGGGATTGATCTCCCGTTCCAGAAAACCGCGCTGAACCATGGACTCTACCAGGACAGACGCAGCGGGAACGGTTATGTTCATCCGAGCCGCCAAATCTTTCAGATTGACTCCGATCGGATGAAGTTTGGTCATGGTGATTACGGCAAAGAGAGTTTTTTGCTGTCTGACCGACAACGACTCTAAAAGCGCGACGTTCTTTTTGGCAGACGTTGCCAAGCCCTTTTGCGACAGTTTGTCCACTATCTGAAAAAGGAGCATAAATGTTTCGTCAAGAGGTTCTTTTACCATAGCGGCGATTCCTAAATTAATTATTTCAATTCCAAAATATATACAATATAATAACAGTTAATTGAGGTTTTGTCAATGGATTTAACGTCAAAATCCCAATTTATTTCGAAATTTCTCTTTAATCCCTCTTCTCAGGGGTTGATTTTTTTAATATAATGGGGTAAATATGACGATTATATAGACGAATTGGACTTTGCCGATTTTTTCGATTGCAGTAATTGCATTAAAAATTCGGATGGTTGGCGGTCCTATGCGGATTTACCTGAGCTAATATAATAAGGCGTCAGGAAATCGGAAAGATTGTCGTCAGAATTGTTTAATCATTTTACAGCGTAAATCAATTTTTACCAAACAGGACGATGAGTATAATGTTATCGATTTTTCAACGATTGTCTTGCGTCAGCGCGATTTTTTCGTTGGCATTAGTTTTAGGGACTTTCAGCTTTGCTCAGGATGAACTCCCTCCGGTTCCGAGCTTTACGACTCCGGCGGATTCGTCTACGGATTCTCTTCCTCCGTTGCCGGGCTTGGACTCCGCCTCAGCTCAGGCTCCCGCGCCGATTCAGACGTCCGCGCCTGCATTTTCTGGCGTCAACGGCGTGAGCGGCGTCAACGCTAAAGCAATGGCAAATCCGGATTTTCAGGCGAACTTCCGCAAGCCGTTTGTTGGACAGAATCGCGGCCCTTGGCCGCCGTCGTTCGGCGTTTCTCGTCCTGCCAGTTCTCAGGTTGCTTTAGCAGACAAGCCTGCTCCCGCTGCTGCGCCGTCAGCGCCGTCCATTAAGTCGGAGGCCAAGCGGTCT
>JAZRTH010000030.1:0-1294 GCA_045651945.1 Thermoguttaceae bacterium | reverse complement strand
GCTAAACGTTCCGCTGCCAGACTCCGTTCCTGTTCAATACTTCTTTTTCGAGACATTCATGGATTATCACTCAGAATTATTGATTTCCGTCCCGTACTCAGACGTTCCCAAATACATTCCCAAAGGCATAAAGGAAGACGCTCCGTTTGACAGCAAAACAGAATTTTTAGGATACATAAACTCTAAGGAGATAGATTATTCACTTAAGACAAAGCTCAAAGAATTAGAGTTCTATAAAAAGTATTCCGGAACGATACCTGATAAAAGAGTGCATTGCGAAGTCCTCGTTCTGTCTCAGCAGGACTTTGAGACGCTCCCCGCCGCCGACCCGGTAGACGTCTTGATTTACTTTTTTGAATTCTAGGGAAGACGTGACGCGCTTGCGACGGAAGCCTCCGAAAAACTTGAGAATGTAGCAAGCCCCTCCGACCCGCTGGTTCGCGGGCGTGTCGTCCGCAACAAAAAATGCCGCGATGTGTGCATACCAAATCGACGCAGCTGAAAACCTCCCCCGGATGTAGCCCGTCCCCGGGCTACAACTTGACGGCTGCGCCGTCAAGGCTTATTTCTTTTGCGGACTTCGTCTGCGACCCAGTATGTTTTCTGGCTGCGAAAGCGCGTTTTTCGCGGGTCTTTGTACTATTGGCAGGCGGGGACGCCTGCGGTCGGCGCGGACGCCGACCCTCCGAAGTGAACTCAACCAAAAATTTTTAAAAAATTTCTTAAAAAAGCCCCCGGCGCCCATTGACCGATTTTCATTTTCTGCTATACTTCCCCCTTGTCAGTCGAATGAACGGGTTTTACCCCTTCGACGACAAAATGTTCATTGAAAATTTGGTTAGGTAGATAGGCATCTGTAGTTTATCAGGCGCGAGCTTGATAATCTACGATACAATTTCAAGATAGTTGCAATGCAACGAATCAGAAATGTGCTGATTTTATAACATTTTGTAAATCGAACGAATAGTTCGAGATACGAGCGACGAGAAGGAATTAGATTCTCTCTACGAGAGAGTTTAATTCATGTGATCAAGTTACTAAGAGCATATGGAGGATGTCTTGGCATCAGAAGGCGATGAAGGGCGTGGAAGTCTGCGATAAGCCTGGGTGAGCTGGCAAACAAGTTATGATCCCGGGATTCCCGAATTATCCTTAACTGAATACATAGGTTATGTGAGGCTAACGCAGGGAACTGAAACATCTAAGTACCTGCTGGAAAAGAAAGAAAAATCGATTTCCTCAGTAGCGGCGAGCGAACGGGAAACAGCCCAAACCGGAGGAGTTTCTCTTCTGG
>JAZRTH010000029.1:0-5484 GCA_045651945.1 Thermoguttaceae bacterium | reverse complement strand
CAGAGCCTTCATGTACCACTCCCGCGCATCGACAGCGTTTCCTGAGGCTCTCTCCAAATCGCCAAGACGATTGTATGTAATACTCAAATCCCGCTGGGCGATAACATTGTCCGGCATCATTTCTGCTAGCCGCTGATCAATTTCCAGAGCCTTCATGTACCACTCCCGCGCATCGACAGCGTTTTCTGAGGCACTCTCCAAATCGCCAAGACGATTGTATGTAATACTCAAATCCCGCTGGGCGTTAACATCCTCCGGCATCATTTCTGCCAGCCGCTGATCAATTTCCAGAGCCTTCTCATACAACTCCCGTACGGAAGAAATGTTTCCGGCGTCTTGCTCCAAATCGCCAAGACGTTGGTACGAAACGCTCAAATCCCTTTGGACGTCAACATTATCCGGCATCTGTTCAGCAAGCCGCTGACTAATATTCAAAGCCTTCTCGTACCATATCCTCGCGGCAATTGTATTTCCGGAGATTTTCTCCAAATCTCCATGATTATTATATGTATCGCTTAAATCCCGCAAGGCTTGAACATTGTCCGGCATCATTTCTGCCAGCCGCTGATCAATTTCCAGAGCCTTCTCATACCATTTCCTCGCAACATCTGTGTTTCCGATAGAATTTTCCAAATTGCCAAGTCGATTGTATGAAAGGCTCAAAACCCGCTGGATGCTAATGTCATCCGGCATCTTATTGGCAAGTCGCTGTTCAATTTCCAGAGCTTTCTCGAACCACGTCCTTGCGGCGTCTACGTTTCCGGCAGCTTTCTCCAAATCGCCAAAGTTATTGTACGAAACGCCTAAATCCCACTGAGCGCTTAGGTTTTCTGCCATCTTTTCGGAAAGCTGTTTATGGATTTCCATAGACTTCTCAAACCAGTCCCTCGCGGCATCAGAATTCCCGAGGGCCTTTTCCATGTTGCCAAGCCGCTCGTATGAAACGCCCAAATCCCGCTGGACGCCAACGTTATCAGGCATTATGTCTGCCAGCCGCTTGTTAATTTCCAGAGACTTCTCATACCATTCCCTTGAGTCTGTGTTATTCTTCAAATCCCCGAGACAATTGTACGAAAAGCTTAAACTCCGCTGTGTATCAACGGAGTTCGGCGACTTGTTCGCCAGTTGTTTGTAAATATCCAGAGCTTTCTCGTACCATTCCTGCGCCCTGGTTGAGTTTCCGATGTTGCTCTCCAAATTGCCTAGGCGATCGTACGAAGCGCTCAAATCTCGCTGAATGTCAATGTCATCTGACTTCAGGTTTGCCAGTCGCTGTTCAATTTCCAAAGCCTTCTCGTAGAATTCACGCGCAACAACAACGTTTCCGGCAGCTTTCTCCAAATCGCCAAGAGAATTGTACGAAAAACTTAAATATCGTTGGACGTCAACGTCATTCGGCATCTGAATGACAAGCCGATTACTAATCTCCAGAGCTTTCTCATAGAACTTACGCGCGGTAACAGCGTTTCCGGCAACGTTCTCCAAATCGCCAAGTTTATTACACGAAACGCTATAATCGAGCCAAAGCTGAACGTTTTCTGGCATGGCGTCGGCTCGTTTTTTACAAATGCCATGATATATTTTGTAAACATCCATGGCTTCTATATTTTTACCGAGATTAATAAGAATCTTCCCTGAAGAAATCATCATTCTGGTAAGATCCCAGTCAATATCTTTATCTGAAGTTTCTACAGTCCAATTTTTCCCCAGCAGCTTGAGGAACTCATAAACCGGGATAATGTTCCAGGAATTCTCTGGGACACGCCAGAATTTTTCGTCCTCTTCAAGCAAATCGTTACATTTAGCTCGAATTTTAGCAATGATTTTTTTGCGTTCTTCTTCTGGAATTTTCAATGAACTGAGCGTCAGACGGTGAATACGGGCGATATTCGGTTCGCTTTCCAAAGGCGTCAGGAGACTGTAATTGGTCAGCTCGTAGCGAATATAGCCTCCATCCTCGGCGGTCAGACCGCATAACTCGGGCAGCCAGTCTAATCCAATCGCATCTGGAGCCATCAGAGAAGCAAAATTCAAGGCTTTACGAGCGTTGTCCGAAAGCGCTGAAAGCGTCGATTCCAGAGTTATCGCTATGACCTCTGCGAAATGTCGAGCAAGCCGGATGGTTCTATCAGTCGTAACCTGGAAGATTTCTGGATTGGACACAACCATGTTTTTATACTGCTGCTGATATGTAACATCCGGATTACTTGCAAGATATGTTCCAGTAAGCTCTAAGACCAGAGGGACGCCGTCCAAACTTTGAGCTATTTGACGAGCCGCTGTAATCTCCGCTTCGTCAGACCCGAATGAGCGGAGATTGCTCAGTAATTCTACTGATTCATCTGCACTCAGACTATCTACGGATTCTGAATAAATGTATGGAATATCACTTGGCGTTATTCGGGTAGTAATAATAACATGGAAATAATCTGGCAATAATCGGTCCAACTGTTCCTGAGAAATCAGCTCAAGTCGGTTCACGTTGTCTAAAATAAGGAGAATGTGCGTTCCGAGCGTCTTGGGCGCTCCTTCTTTATGATTACGTTGGATGATTTCATCCATCTTCACTTTCAGACGGCTAAAAAGAAACTCAAGTTGTTGCTCACTGGTTCCTTTGGGCAGTTCCCAACCGTTCATTTCCGCAATTCCACTAGAGAGAAGAATATCGGAAAGAGATGTTGCATTTTCACAATTTACGAAGACTCTTCCCAGCCCATATTCCCAGGCAAAAGCATGACCGTATGTGAGAGCTAACTCCGTTTTGCCAATACCGCCCAAACCGGTAAGCGCACAGATGGCAGAGCTTGACATTGTAGTGAGCGCTTGATGCAGCGAGCGAAGGTTTTTATTGCGTCCGACGAAGTTTTCATTATAGCGCGGATAAAATGTGTTAATTGGCGAATAGTCAGCCATCATTTGTTGAATGACTTTGTCTTTTATTGAGTGACTCAAGGATTGCACCGCCTCGTCGATTCTTAAATGATTCAAACTATGAATATCAAAGTCTGGAATGGTCTGGAGTTGTTGAATCTGTGAGCCCCAATTGGGGAATTTATCCTGCAAATCCTGAGGAACTGCCTGGAATGGCGTCTCATTAAAATCATACAAACCTGCGACTGGGAGAATCAATAAAGGAAAGACGCTTTCCCCAAGCGCTCTGCAGTGCATTTCGTGCTTTATCCACCAGTCGAATTCTCTGGCGCAGTATTCGCTTTTAAAATAATTCGGCGAGATTAATAGGATAAGAAATCGAGAACTGGCAAGGCTTGATCGGATGCGGTCGTCCCATTCTGACATGGAATGGATTTCGGATTTGTCGAAAAAAACAGACGCTCTTTTGCCGAACATTGTCTGATGTTCTTCAAAATTTTCCAGTTTACTCACGAACTCATCAACAAACCCGGGTATGCCGTCTTCAGTCATATTGTCAGCGCGAGAGTAACTGATAAAATAGTCATAGTTATACTTCATCTTGGAAGTTTTGACTTTATTCATCACGGCGTCGTCTGTCATCATGTCGGCAAGTTTCTGGCGGATTTCCAGGAAATCATCCTGAATCTCTTGACTGATTTTCTGAGACTTCTCTAAATTTTCTTGAGCAGCAATGTCGTTCCCGGCAGATTTTTCCTGTTCGCTGCGAAGAATAAAGAGAGCTTGCAATTTTTGAAGATTGTTGCACGAAGAAAAATAATCTTGAAAAACGTCATTGTTATCCGGGAAAGATTTGTATCGCTCTTTACAAACTTTGTAACACAAACGAAGAGTCTCATAGGCCTCATTTATTTTATCGAGAAAACTAAGGATGTTCCCGGTAGAATCCATCATCCTGGTTAGATCCCAGTCGATTTCCTCCTCCGAAGTCTCCACTTTCCAGCGCTCCGCTAACAGTTTGAGAAATTCAGAAACAGGGATAATGTTCCATGTATTCTCCTGGACAGACCAGAATTGCTCCTCTTCTTTAAGCAAATCATTGCATTTTTCTCGGATTATCGCAATGATTTCCTCTTGCTTCTTATTCCGGATTGTCAATGATTCTGTTACCAGACGATGGATACGGGCAATATTCGAATCCCCTTTTAACGGGGTTAGAAGGTTATATCCTGTCAGTTCATCGATGACATCGAGATCGTCATCTTTGTTTAGACCAATAAGTTCCATAAGCCAATTAAATGCCTCAGCAATCCGAAACCATTTTCCTTGTGGGTATTTGCTGACAAGTTCCGACAGCCAGCAGAGAGCCACGGCATCGGGCGCCATTAGAGCTGCGATATTAAGCGCTTTGCGGGCGTCTGAGGAAAGAGCCGAAATGGTGGACTTCAAAATCATCGATACGCACTCAGGTCGATGAAGTTTAAGTTCTGGCTTTTGGTTCACGATCCTTTTCATGGCTTTTAAAAGATTTTTACGCAGAAGATTATACTGCTTTTGGTAGGTTACGCGAGGCCATTGCTTTAGATAGGCTCCGGTAATCTCAACAGCCAGCGTAAAACCGTCTAACAGTTTCGCGATATCTCGCGCTGCCTGGGCTTCCTTGGGATTCTTCCCGAATGAGCGGAGGTTGCTTAGCAACTCAACCGATTCGTCTTCGCTTAGCCGATTCAAGGATTCGGTATCAATATGGCTTAATTTGTTGGCAGATTCTCGCGTGGTTATGATTACATGGAAATAATCTCTTAATTTACGCAATTTTTCTGGTGAAACCAACTCAAGTCGGTTCACGTTGTCCAGAATGAGAAGAAGGTGCGTTCCGATATGGTCTTCGATGCCCTTTGCTGCATTTTCCTGCTTAATAATAACAATATTCTTTTCCAGTTCCTTATACAACGTCGTAAGCTGCTGGTTGTCGTCTCCTTCAAGTTTCAAGTTATATATCTCGGCAATGCCGCAAGAAAGGAGAACTTTGACGAGTGAGGTTTCGTTCTCGCATTTGGCAAAGATGCGTCCGAGTCTGTAATCCCACGCGAAGGCGTGCCCGTAGGTGATTGCAAGCTCGGTTTTACCAATACCGCCCAAGCCGCTGACTGCAGAAATGGCTACCGTACTTTTTGTACTGAGACTTTGACGTAAAAATGACAATTCATCGCGTCTCCCGACGAAGTTTTCGTTGTAGTTCGGATAATTCGCGTTGAATGGAGATTTCTCTGCATTTAGCTGTCTGATAAACTTATCCTTTGTTTCCCGACACAAGGATTTCAGGGTTTTGTCGATTTTGTCCCAGTACAAATCATGCAAATCAAAATCGGGACCTGACTGATATTGCCGAATCTGTCTGAGCCAGTTGGGAAATTTGATCTGCAGCTTTGGCGGGATTGCGGGGATCGGGTCCACGTTAAAATTGTATAAGTCGTTGACGGAGTAGATCAACATGGGGGCAGCGCCCTCTTTAAAAACGTGACGGTGCATTTCATGCTGCATCCACCAGTCGAATTCTCTGGCGCAGTACTCACTCTCGAAATAACTGGGTGATAAAAGCACGACAAAAAA